>NZ_BAEU01000141.1:0-88785 GCF_000246875.1 Halomonas sp. KM-1 | reverse complement strand
CGGGTGGCGACCAGACCATGCCCTTCGGTGGGGTCAAGCAGTCGGGCAATGGGCGTGACAAGTCGCTGCACAGCCTGGAGGAGTATTCGGAACTGAAGAGCGTGTGGATGTCGCTTTCGCTCTGAGGGCCCACTACGAGAGGGTCTCGACACCACCTTTTAGAGATTCCTCGACTTGCCGGCTCCCCATGCCTGGGGCGCCGGCTTTTTTTCGCGTCTCGTATTTACGCGTCTCATACCGCCTGCTGGCGGGACACCAGGGCCACGTGATCGAGAAACAGGCGGAACAGCTGCGACTGGCTGGATACCTCCAGGCGCTGGTAGATGTGCTTGCGGTGTACCTTGACCGTGCCGTCGCTGATATCGAGCTCCCGGGCGGCCGATTTCGTCGAATGGCCGGCCAGCAGCAGGCGCACGATCTCCTGTTCTCTTGCCGTCAACACCGCAGCGCCGAAGCTGGCGAGTGCGGCTTCCACCGGCTCCTGCTCCGCCAGGCGCTGCTGGAATTTGCCTCCCTGCCATTTCCAGTACTCGTTCAGCAGCGCTTCCAGCATGGGAGAGAGGTGGCGCAAGGCCTGCAGGGTGCGGCGGGTCAACGGCGGCGACTTCGTGCCGAAGCCCAGCGACACGGCGATCACCACCTCCGCGTCGACTCGGCAGAAGATGCCGACTTCATCCGCCAGGCCGAGAGCGCGGTAGTAGTGGTCATAGTACTCGCTGGCTTCGAAGCGATCCGGGGCGAGTTCGCGCAGGCGATGGGCGCCATGATCCAGGCCATCGCTCACCGCCGTGAAGAAGGGGTCGAGCAGATAGGCCTTGCTCAGGTATCGCTCGATGCCCTGCTCATGGCGATGCGGTGGGTAGTTGTCATGGATCAGCAGCGGTCGTCGACGGCCGCGATAGGCATTGATAAGCACCGTATCGTGACCCACCTGCTCGCGCAGCGCTTGGTCGAGCCTGGCAGGGAAATCGGGGGCCGCTGCCGTACGCAGCAGGCGAGCCAGCTGTTGATGCCAGGCATGGCTTTCGGGGCGGGCAAGGAAGTCGAGCATGGGTAGGTGCGTCAGTAGTGCCGAGCTTTCACGATAGCATGACCCTGCGTTGATACCTGCATGTCGGCAGTTGCAAGAAACCGATATGAGCGCAAGCCGTGACAAGGCGCACGGTTTTGGGGAGACTTCGGGTCTATCGCCTTGATGCTGCAGCAGGAGAATACCCTTTGACCGACCTCGTCACGTTGCTGGCCTCGCTGCCCCTTGGCTACGCCATGGCGCTCACGGTGCTGGTGACGTTCCTGCTCGCCTTCGGTCTGGCCGGCTGGCTCGCCGCCCGGCGCCAGCGTGTCGAGGCGGTGCGGCACGAAACCGCCTTGACCGACTTGCGCGATCGACTGGCCGAGCGTGAGAAGCAGCTCGATGACGCAAAACACAGGCTCGGCGAGGTGCAGGTGAGCGAAGCACGGCTGGCCACTACCCTGGAGCAGAAACAGCAGCACTTCGAAGCCCAGCTGGCTTTGTTGCGCGACAGTCGCGAGCAGCTGCGCCAGGAGTTCGAGAACCTGGCCAACGAGATTCTCGAGCGCAAGGGGCGTGCCTTCTCCGAGCTTTCCCAGCAGCGCATCAGCGGTCTGCTACAGCCGATCCAGGCCGAGATGAAGGGCTTTCGCGAGAAGGTCGAGACAATTCACCGCCACGACACCGAGCAGCGTGCCGGGCTGCGTACCGAGCTGCGCCACCTGCAGACGCTCAACCGCGAGATCACCGATCAGGCCGAGCGCCTGACACAGGCGTTGCAAGGGCAGAAGAAGGTGCAGGGCAACTGGGGCGAGCTGATGCTGGAGAACGTGCTGGAGGGTTCCGGGCTGCGTCCCGGCAAGGATTACCAGCGCGAGGTGAGCTTTACCACGGCGGAGGGTCGGCGCCGGCCCGACGCGGTGGTCTATCTGCCTCAGGGACGCCACCTGGTGATCGATGCCAAGACCTCGCTTGCCGCCTATGTGCGCTACGTAAACGCCGAGGACGAGGTGGAGAGAGGGCAGGCCCTGGCGGCTCATGCCAAGGCAGTGGGTGAGCGCATCGCCGAGTTGGCCGACAAGCAGTACTACGACCTGCCGGGCATCAACTCGCCGGATGTGGTGATCATGTTCATCCCGGTGGAGTCGGCTTACGTAGAAGCGCTCAAGCACGACGAGACCCTTTACCAGCGGGCCATCGAGCACAATGTGCTGGTGGCCACTCCCACCACGCTGCTGACCAGCCTCAACGTGGTGCGTCAATTGTGGCGCTTCGAGGACCAGAGCCGTCACAGCGCCGAGCTGGCCAATCGCGCCGAGCGGTTCTATAACAAGCTGCGGCTGTTTCTCGAAAGCATGCAGGAGGTGCAGGCGAAGCTCGACGGCGCTCGCGACAGTTACGATCGCGCCATGGGGCAACTGGTCAACGGACGGGGCAACTTGATCAAGCAGGCTGCCGAATTCCAGGAGCTGGGAGTGGCGGTGAAGAAGGAGCTGCCCGCCGAGCTGGTCGAGCGGGCCGGCCTCGAGCTCGAGACTGCGCGCCCCCGCCAGGCGCTGCCGGACGGGGGCGGACGAGGCTAGGGGTTCCCAGCCAAGTGGGGGCCTAGAAGTTGGCCCACTCCGGCTGGCGCTCCGCGGTGGCAAGCTGCAGCTGGCGCATGATGGGCCGGGGCGCCGTAAGCATCTCGCCGTGCTGCACACTTTGGCCATCGGCGCGAGCAGTGCTCGGCAGTTGGAAGGCGGCCATGGCGTTCATCAGCTGACGGGCATGCTGGCGCAGATTGTCGGCTGCCGTGGCGCTCTCTCCCACCAGCGTGGCGTTCTGCTGGGTGACCCTGTCCATCTCGGCCACGGCCGTGCCGGCTTCCTGCACGCCGGCACTCTGCTCGACGCTGGCTTGACTGATTTCCCGCATCAACTGGCTGACTCTCGCGATGGCTTCGACGATCTCTTCGGTGGCCTGACGCGCCTCGGCAGCTCGAGCGTTACCGCTCTTCACGCGTTCCACGTTACTGGTGATGAGTTCGTTGATCTCGCTGGCGGCGTCGGCGCTCTTCTGAGCCAGCTTGCGGACCTCGGCGGCGACCACGGCGAAGCCGCGGCCATGCTCGCCGGCGCGTGCCGCCTCCACCGAGGCGTTGAGCGCCAGGATGTTGGTTTGAAACGCGATGTCGTCGATGGTCGAGATGATGCTGGCGATCTCTCCGGCGCTCTTGTCGAGCTCGTTCATGGTAGCCGTCATCTGCTCTACCGCCACGCCACCCTGGCGTGCCGTGTGCGAGGCATTCTCGGCCTCACGGCTGGCCTGACCTGCATTCTCGCTGTTCTGCACCACGGTGCCGTTCAACTCTTCCATCGCCGAGGCGGTCTGGGTCAGGGCGCTGGCCTGCTGCTGGGTGCGCGAGGCGAGGTCGGTGTTGCCCTCGGCGATCTGCTCGCTGTTGCTGGCCACGGCTTCGGCAGCGCCGCGAACCTGGGTCACGATGGCCTGCAGCTGACGCGCCATTTCCACCTGCGATGCCATGATGCTGCTGCGGTCACCGCTGCGCAGTCGGCCGCTGGTGGCCAGTTCGCCGCGGCCGATCGCCTCGGCGAAGGCTTTCACCTCGTGGGGCTCGGCGCCGAGCTCGCGCAGTAGCTGGCGAGCCAGCAGGTAGGCGATGGTGCCCCCTGCCGCCAAGGCCGCCAGGCACAGGGCCAGCATCAGCATCTGGAAGCCGGAGGCGGTGTCGCGGGCCAGTGCAGTATCGGCTGCGCTCTCGGCTTCCTGGTGGTCGATGAAGTCGTTGATGCGGTCGAGCCAGGAAAAGAAGGCCGGGCCGGCCTCGCTCAGCAGGATTTCCCTTGCGCCGACGATGTCACTCTGTGCGCGACGCTCCATTACCTGGGCCGCCAGTCGTTGCGTCGTATCGGCCTGGCGCTCGATGGCCGCCAGCAGCTCGCGTTCGCGGGAGGAGGCGCTGAGCTGAATGGCGGTCGTCATGCCGCTGGCGGCGCGCTGGTAGTCGTCGGCCAGCGTACGGTAGTCGCGCTCGAGGGTTGCCAGCGCGGCGGGTGATTCGACCAGGGTCATGTCGCGCAGCAGGATCGCGCGGTCATGCACGCTGCCGCGCCAGTCGATGGCGTGGCGCTGCTTGGTGCCATTGACGTCGTTGATGGTGGTGAGGCTGTGATCGATACGGTTCACCTGCACGATACCGATGGCGGTGAGCAGTACGATCAAGGCGAGCACGGCGGAGAATCCAACGAACAGGCGACTACGTATCCCCAGGCGGGCGAGGCTGGCCGAGAGTCCCATGGCATGCATTCCTTATTCTGGTTTTGAGCCACTCCCGGTGGAAGCGAGAGTGGAAGACACGCGAATCTTAAAACTTGTACAATGACTGTACAAATGAATTTAATTTTAGCCTGCCGTCGAAAAAAGCACTGCTTGGGCTACCGATCTGCTAGCTGTGGCGTGTAGAAAGCAGGATTTGGGCGCGTGAGGTCGCGTTTCGGCCGCGAAAAGTTGTACAAAACCCTGAGGAAGGAGAAACCCTATGTTCGATATCTTTCGGCGAGATCCCACCAAACGACTGCAAAAGGCCTATGAGCGCAAGCTCGAGGAGGCGATGCTGGCGTCCCGCAACGGTGACATGCGCGCCAACGCGGCGCTGACGGAGCAGGCCGAGGCCCTGCGCTTGGAGATCGAGCGTTTGAAGCGCGGTTGATTCAGAAGGTCCGGGCCGGGGTGCAGCAGCTCACCAGACGACAGGGCTCGCTGCCGGGATTGCGGAAGCGGTGGGGCACGTTGGTGTCGAAGTAATAGGCTTCGCCCGGGCCGAGCAGGCGGGTTTCGGGGCCGATGGTGATCTCTATCGTGCCCTCCAGCACCACGCCGGCTTCCTCGCCCTGGTGGGCGATCATCTCGCGCCCGGTATCGGCGCCGGGCGGGTAGGTCTCGATCATGAACGCCAGCGCCCGACTGGCGCGGTTGGCGCCGACCAGCTTGTAGACGACCTCGCCGCTGCCCACGTCGGCCAGCTCGTCGGCGCCGTAGAAGACCTGGTCGCGGCTCTCCATGTCCATGGTGAAGAAGTCGCC
Organism: Halomonas sp. KM-1; assembly: GCF_000246875.1. NCBI lineage: Bacteria > Pseudomonadati > Pseudomonadota > Gammaproteobacteria > Oceanospirillales > Halomonadaceae > Halomonas > Halomonas sp. KM-1. The sequence goes on along the minus strand of NZ_BAEU01000141.1, from coordinate 83,688 downwards.
CACGCTGATGGGGATGGCATCGAGGATCTTCTTCAGCGAGCTGACCGAAGGGCTCACCTTGCCCTGTTCGATCAGCGACAGGCTGGAATGGGTGACTCCGCAGCGCTTGGCCAGCTCGCGCTGGGAAATGCCGCGCAGGGTGCGCAGGGCGCGCAGGCGTGCGCCGACGTCGTCCGACATGCCGATCTCCTAATCCCGCGGGCGGCGCCGAGGCGCCGCCCGCCATGCCTCAGCAGAGGGCGTCGAGCTTCTGCCTGAGCAGCTCGTTGACCTGTTGCGGATTGGCGGTCCCGCGCGAGGCCTTCATCACCTGGCCGACGAAGTAACCGATCATCTTGCCGCGCTTGTCCGGCTCGGCGTCGCGATACTGGGCCACCTGGGCCGGGCTGTCGGCGATCACCTGATCGATCATCGCCTCGATGGCGCCGGTGTCGGTGACCTGCTTGAGCCCCTGGGCCTCGATGATGTCGTCGGCACTAGCGCCCTGGCCGTTCCACAGTGCCTGGAATACCTGCTTGGCGGCCTTGCCGTTGATGGTGTCGTCGATCACGCGAGCTACCAGTTCACCTAGCTGACGAGCCGATACGGGGCTATTGGCGATCGAGAGATTCTCACGATTCAAGGCACCTGCAAGCTCACCCTGCACCCAGTTGGCGGCCTGCTTGGCATCCAGGCAGACGTCTTTCACTTCTTCGAAATAGTCCGCCATCTCGCGGGTGGCGGAAAGCACGCTGGCATCGTAGGCCGAGAGGCCCAGCTCGTTCTCGAAGCGGGCGCGCTTCTCGGCCGGCAGCTCCGGCAGGTTGTCGCGCAAATGGTCGATATAGGCCTTGTCGAGCACTACCGGCAGCAGGTCGGGGCAGGGGAAGTAGCGATAGTCGTTGGCTTCCTCCTTGGTGCGCATGCTGCGGGTCTCGTCGCGCTCGGGGTCGAACAGGCGCGTCTCCTGCACCACCTTGCCGCCATCCTCGAGCAGCTCGATCTGCCGCTCCACCTCGAAGGCGATGGCGCGCTCGACGAAGCGGAACGAGTTGACGTTCTTGATCTCGGCCCGGGTGCCGAAGGCTTCCTGGCCCTTGGGCCGAACCGAGACGTTGACGTCGCAGCGCATCGAGCCCTCGGCCATGTTGCCGTCGGAGATGCCGAGGTAGGTGACGATGGAGTGGATCGCCTTGAGATAGGCGGCGGCCTCTTTCGCCGAACGCATGTCAGGCTCGGAGACGATTTCCAGCAGCGGCGTGCCGGCGCGGTTGAGGTCAACGCCGGTCATGCCGTGGAAGTCCTCGTGCAGCGACTTGCCGGCATCCTCCTCCAGGTGTGCGTGGTGCACGCGAATCGGCTTGGTGGTGCCGTCCTCGAGGGTGATCTCGACCTCTCCGGCGCCGACGATGGGCTGGTACATCTGGCTGGTCTGGTAGCCCTTGGGCAGGTCGGGGTAGAAGTAGTTCTTGCGGTCGAACACCGACACTTCGGGGATCTCGGCGTGAATCGCCAGGCCGAACTTGACCGCCATGGCCACGGCTGCCTCGTTGAGCACCGGCAGCACGCCCGGCAGTCCCAGGTCGACGGCGCAGGCCTGGGTGTTGGGTTCGGCGCCGAAGGCAGTGGAGGCGCCGGAAAAAATCTTCGAGCGAGTGGCGAGCTGGACGTGAACCTCCAGCCCGATCACGGTTTCCCATTGCATCAGGTGTTCTCCTCGGCGAGCGCGGGGCGTTGACGGTGCCAGTCGGTGGCCAGCTGAAACTGGTGGGCGACGTTGAGCAGCCGCGACTCGGTGAAATGGCTGCCGAGGATCTGCAGCCCCACCGGGCGCTTGCCGGCGAAGCCGGCCGGCACGCTCATGCCGGGGATCCCGGCGAGGTTGATGGCGATGGTGTAGATGTCCTGCAGGTACATCGACACCGGGTCCTTGTTGGCGCCGAGATCGAAGGCCGGGGTGGGCGAGGCGGGGCCCATCAGGACGTCGACCTCCTCGAAGGCGTCGAGGAAGTCCTGACGGATCAGCCGGCGCACTTGCTGGGCCTTCTTGTAGTAGGCGTCGAAGAAACCCTCGGAGAGGGTGTGGGTGCCGATCAGGATGCGGCGCTTGACCTCGTCGCCGAAGCCCTCGGCGCGGCTGCGCTTGTACAGATCGATCAGATCCACTGGGTTGGCGCAGCGATGGCCGAAGCGTACGCCGTCGTAACGCGACAGGTTCGACGAGGCTTCCGCCGGGGCGATGACGTAGTAGGCCGGAATCGCGTAGTGGGTGTGCGGCAGGCTCACCTCGCGCACGCTGGCGCCGAGCGCTTCGAAGACCTTGATCGCCTCGCGCACGGCAGCTTCCACCTGCGGATCGAGGCCGTCGCCGAAGTACTCGCTGGGCAGGCCGATCTTGAGGCCGGAAAGCGCAGTGCCGAGCTCTTCGGTGTAGTCGGGCACGCCGCGCTGCACGCAGGTGGAGTCGCGCAGGTCGTGGCCGGCCATGGCGTTGAGCAGCAGGGCGCAGTCCTCGGCGCTACGGGCCATGGGGCCGGCCTGGTCGAGGCTCGAGGCGTAGGCGATCATGCCGTAGCGCGACACCCGGCCGTAGGTGGGCTTGAGCCCGGTGATGCCGCAGAAGGCCGCGGGCTGACGAATCGAGCCGCCGGTATCGGTGCCGATCGCGGCCGGCACCAAGCCCGCCGCCACAGCAGCGGCGCTGCCGCCGGACGATCCGCCCGGCACGGCGCTGAAGTCCCAGGGGTTCTTCACCGGGCCGTAGTGGCTGTTCTCGTTGGAGGAGCCCATGGCGAACTCATCCATGTTGGTCTTGCCCAGGCTGACGGTTCCGGCGGCTTTGAGCTTCTCGACCACGGTGGCGTCGTAGGGGGCGATGAAGCTGTCGAGCATCCGCGAGCCGGCGGTGGTCTTCACGTCCTGGGTGCAGAAGATGTCCTTCAGCGCCAGCGGCAGGCCGGTGAGCGTACCGGCCTTGCCCGCGGCACGGGCGGCGTCGGCGGCATCGGCGGCGGCCAGGGCCTGCTCGTGGGTGACGGTGATGAAGCTGTTCAGCTCGCCGTCGAGACGGTCGATACGGCCGAGCAGGTGCTGAGTCAGTTCGCGGCTGGAAAAGTCGCCGGCGTCGAGCGAACGGGTCAGTTCGGCAAGGGTCTTGTCATGCATGCGGCATGGCTCCATGAAAGCGTGCCGTTGAAAGAGAGGCGAATGCTGCGCCGGTTGGCGCTGCCTGAATGGCGGCCGGGATCACTCGACGACGCGAGGAACCAGGTAGAGCCCGTTTTCCACGGCCGGAGCGCACTGCTGGAAGCGGCTGCGCTGGTCGCGCTCGGTGACTTCGTCGGCGCGCAGGCGCTGAGTGACGTCGAGCGGATGGGCCAGCGGGGCGACCCCTTCGGTGTCGAGTGCCTGGAGCATGTCGACCATCTCGAGAATACGGCCTAGGTCGTCCACGTAGCGGGCGGCCTCGTCGTCGGTCAGGCCGAGCCGGGCCAGATGAGCGGCCCGCTGCACGTCTGCGTGTTCAAGCGCCATGAGCTGAGTGTCCTCGCACGGATGGAGTGTTATGAACAGCGGGAAAAGGTACCATATTCGAGCCATGGCGGGCACTCTTCTCGCATCTGGAGCGGCCTATGTCGCTTGCTGCACTGAGGCGGCGATGATACCGTTTGCATCCGCACTGGTCCCGGTCTGCACTAGGTAACGACGTCCATGTTCAAACGCTTGAGGGGGCTGTTCTCCAGCGATCTTTCCATCGATCTGGGTACGGCCAATACACTGATTTACGTTCGCGGTCGCGGCATCGTGCTCGATGAGCCGTCCGTAGTGGCCATTCGCCAATCCGGTAACATGCGCAGCGTGGCCGCGGTTGGCGCCGATGCCAAGCGCATGCTGGGCCGCACGCCGGGCAACATCACTGCGATTCGCCCGATGAAGGACGGCGTGATTGCCGACTTCACCGTTACCGAGCAGATGCTCCAGCACTTCATTCGCAAGGTGCACCAGAGCACTTTCCTGACGCCGAGCCCGAGGGTGCTGGTCTGCGTACCCTGCATGTCGACCCAGGTCGAGCGCCGGGCGATCAAGGAGTCTGCGGAAGGGGCCGGTGCCCGTGAAGTGTTCCTGATCGAGGAGCCCATGGCCGCTGCCATCGGCGCCGGCCTGCCGGTGGACGATGCCCAGGGCTCGATGGTGGTGGACATCGGTGGCGGTACCACCGAGATCGCCATCATTTCGCTGAACGGTGTGGTCTACTCCGAGTCGATCCGAGTCGGTGGCGACCGCTTCGACGAGGCGATTTCCGCCTACGTGCGCCGCCACTACGGCAGCCTGATCGGCGAGGCCACCGCCGAGCGCATCAAGGAAGAGATCGGCTGTGCCTACCCCGGCGGCGAGCTGCGCGAAATCGACGTGCGCGGCCGCAACCTGGCCGAGGGCATCCCGCGCAGCTTCACGCTGAACTCCCACGAGATCCTCGATGCCCTGCAGGAGACGCTCTCCTCGATCGTCGCCGCGGTCAAGAGCGCGCTGGAGCAGTCGCCGCCCGAGCTCGCCTCCGACATCGCCGAGCGCGGTCTGGTGCTGACCGGGGGTGGTGCCCTGCTGCGCGATCTGGACAAGCTGATCTCCGAGGAGACCGGGCTGCCGGTCATCGTCGCCGAGGATCCGCTGACCTGCGTGGCACGCGGGGGCGGCAAGGCGCTCGAGATGATCGACCGACACACCTTCGAGCTGCTCTCGAGCGACTGACGCCGCAAGGCCGTTTTCCAGTGCGAATCGACGTATGAACAGGTGCGGCCGGACGTGCCGCGCCCGGTGCGGGGGGAACGTCTATTAAACCGCTGTTCTCGCACGGTCATGTGCCTGGCTACCGCATGCTGCTGTGTGTGGTAGCCGCGTCTGCCTTGATGTTCGTCGATCATCGTTTCACCCGCATGGAAGAGGTGCGCGCTCAGCTCACCACCGTCGTGGCGCCAATTCATTGGCTCGTCGCGCTGCCCAGCGACGTGCTCACCTGGGGCTCGCTGGCGCTCTCCGAGCAGCGCGCGCTGGTGGAGGAGAACCGCCGCCTGCGTGAGCAGATCCTGCATCTGTCCCATCGGGTCCAGCACATGTCGAGCCTGACGGCCGAGAACGTGCGCCTGCGCGAGCTGCTGGGGGCCGCCGCTCGCCTGGAGGCTCCCTATATCACCGCCGAACTGCTCTCTCTCGACTCCGACCCGTTCACGCATCAGATGGTGATCGACCGCGGGCGTCGCAACGGGGTCTACGTGGGGCAGCCGGTATTGGATGCCTCGGGGCTGGTGGGGCAGGTGACGGCGGTGTCGGCCTATTCCAGCCGGGTGCTGATGGTGGCCGATGCCAGCCATGCGCTGCCGATCCAGATCAACCGTAACGGCCTGCGCTTCGTGCTGCAGGGCAGCGGCCAGTACGATGCCCTGAGAGTGATACACGTGCCGGATACGGCCGACATCCGCGAGGGCGACCTGTTGGTGACCTCCGGGCTGGCGGACCGCTTCCCGCCGGGCTATCCCGTGGCCAGGGTCACCGAGGTGGTCCACGACCCGGGGCAGCCCTTTGCCCGGGTGACGGCCGAGCCGGTCGCTCGTCTGCAGCGCTCCCGCCACTTCCTGCTGGTGTTCCCACCCGATCCGGCGCCGGTACCTGACGACGAAATGTGGGATCTCGAACTGCCCGATGAGCTGGATGACGAAGCCATGCCGGAGGAGTCGAACTGATGGCGAGCGGATCGACCACGGCGCTGCCCTGGATTTGGCTCACCCTGCTGCTGGCGCTGTGCCTTCAGGTGATGCCGCTGGCCGAGGGCTGGCAGATCTGGCGACCGGACTGGCTGGGGCTGATGCTGATCTATTGGTGCATGGCCGCCCCCGCCCGAGTCGGGGTCTTTCACGGCTTCGTGCTCGGCATTCTGCTCGATCTCATCGAAGGCGCCCCGCTGGGCCAGAATGCCCTGACCCTGTCGCTGCTGGCCTTCCTCGCCGCCCTGGTCTATCCACGGTTCCGCACCTACTCCCTGGTCCAGCAGGCGCTGCTGATCCTGGTGCTGCTGGGGCTCGTGCAACTGGTCGAGCAGTGGTTGCGTACCCTGTTCGGTCCCTTCTCGATGCACTTGGCCTTCCTGCTTCCGTCGCTCATCGGGGCGGCATTGTGGCCATGGCTGGCCACCATGTTCCAGGCCTTCGAGCGCCGGTTGGCCAGGCATGACTGAGGACCGGACCGGAGGGCACGAGGCAGCGGCCGTGCTGTGCCTGGCATCGGCCTCGCCGCGCCGCCGCGAACTGCTGGCCAGCATCGGCGTCGGCGTCGAGGTGCGGCCGGTGGATATCGATGAGACGCCGCTGCCTGGCGAGCTCGCCGAAGCCTATGTGGCACGCCTGGCCCGAGAGAAGGCATTGGCGGGCGGGCGGCAGTCGCGACTGCCGACGCTGGGTTCGGATACCGCCGTGGTCTGCGACGGGCGAATACTCGGCAAGCCAGCCGACAGGGCCGAGGCAGCGGCCATGCTGCGTCTGCTATCGGGGCGCGCCCACGAGGTGCTCACCGCCGTGGCCGTGACGGGGCCGGCCGGATTGCTCGAGATCTGCGTGGCGACGCGGGTTTTCATGCGCGAGATTGGCGACAGCGAGATGGCGGCCTACTGGGCGACCGGTGAACCTGCTGACAAGGCGGGCGGCTATGCCATTCAGGGCTTGGCGTCGATCTTCGTCGAGCGCATCGAAGGCAGCCACTCCGCGGTGGTGGGGCTGCCCCTTTATGAAACGGCACAGTTGCTGGTACGACAGGACGTGCCGCTTTGGTGTGGTGCTGTCTAGCCGTATCACTATGTCATAATGCGGCTATTGAACTGGACAAGGATTTCCGCATGAGCGGCGAAGTACTGATCAACCTGACGCCGATGGAAACCCGCGTGGCGGTGGTGGAAAACGGCGTGCTGCAGGAGGCGCTGATCGAGCGTACGCGCCGACGTGGCATCGTCGGCAACATCTACAAGGGACGCGTGGTGCGGGTGCTCCCCGGCATGCAGGCGGCCTTCGTCGACATCGGCCTCGACCGTGCGGCCTTCATCCATGCCCATGAAGTGATGCCGCCCGGCACCCCACCGGAGGAGCAGGCCACCATCGGCCAGTTGCTCCACGAGGGGCAGGCGCTGGTCGTTCAGGTCACCAAGGACCCCATCGGCTCCAAGGGTGCACGCCTTACCACCCATCTGTCGGTTCCTTCGCGCTACCTGGTCTATATGCCCGACTCCCCGCACCACGGCGTGTCGCAGCGCATCGAGGACGAGCGTGAACGGGAGCGCCTGCGCGAGCTGCTCGAACTCTGCCAGCAAGAGCAGGAGATCGAGATCACCGGCGGCTTCATCGTGCGAACGGCGGCGGAGAACGTGGGCAAGGAGGAGCTCTTCTCCGACATGCACTTCCTGCTGAGGCTGTGGCGCAAGGTCAGCGAGCGCAAGGTGACCGCACCGGCACCCAGCGTGATCTACGACGATCTGCCGCTGTTCATTCGCACTCTGCGCGACCTGATGCGCGACGAGATCGAGAAGGTGCGCATCGATTCGCGGGAGAATTACCTCAAGCTGCTGGAGTTTGCCGAGGAGTTCATGCCCGACTCCACGGCACGCATCGAGTACTACCCCGGGGAGCGGCCCATCTTCGACCTCTACAGCGTCGAGGACGAGATCCAGAAGGCGCTGGGCCGCAAGGTACAGCTGAAATCGGGCGGCTACCTGGTGATCGACCCGACCGAGGCGATGACCACCATCGACGTCAATACCGGCGGCTACGTGGGGCATCGCAATCTCGAAGAGACCATCTTCAAGACCAATCTCGAGGCGGCCAACGCCATCGCCCGTCAGCTGCGGCTGCGCAACCTGGGCGGCATCATCATCATCGACTTCATCGACATGGAGGATCCGGAGCATCAGCGCCAGGTGCTGCGGGTACTCGAGAAGGCGCTGGAGCGCGATCACGCCAAGACCAAGTGCACCGGGGTCACCGAACTGGGGCTGGTGCAGTTGACCCGCAAGCGCACCCGGGAGAGCCTCGAGCAGACCCTGTGCGAGTCGTGTCCCACCTGCGGTGGGCGGGGCACCCTGAAGACAGCCGAGACGGTGTGCTACGAAATCTTTCGCGAGATCCTTCGCGAGGAGCGTGCCTACAACGCCGAAACCTACATGGTGCTGGCATCTCAGCCGGTGGTGGATCGGCTGCTCGATGAGGAGTCGGCGGCGGTTGCCGACCTGGAGGCCTTCATAGGCAAGACGATTCGTTTCCAGGTCGAGGCGCACTATTCCCAGGAGCAGTACGACATCGTGCTGATGTGAGCGGCGGATGCATCCCTTACGTCAGGTAGCCCGCTGGAGTCTCACTCTGCTGGCCGTGCTGCTGGCCCTGGTCGCGGTGCTGCTGGTAGTGCTGCGGCTGGCGCTTTCCCAGGTCGACCAACTAGCGCCACGCGTCGAGCGGCTGCTCGAGGCGCGCACGGGAGCGACGGTACAGCTGCGCGAGTTCGACGCTGCCCTGGCCCGACTCGACCCCGTGATGACGGGCGGCGGTCTCACCATGAGCACACAGCCGGGGGAGGCCGGCCTGCCGCTGCTTGAGGTCGATCAGGCGCAGCTACGTCTGAACACGGCCGCCAGCCTGCGTACCGGCGTACCCGTGGTAGAGGATGCACGCCTCAGCGGACTTACCCTTCATCTCTATCAGGACGAGCAGGGCGGCTGGCACTGGCCGGATCCGGCCAGGATCCCCCCTGAGCTCCTCGAAGGCGAGTTCGACCTCGAGCGGCTCGATTTCTGGGTCGGGCTGTTGTTGCGCCAGCGCGCCTGGGTGGAAGACGTGCGGCTGGTGTTGCACGGTCGCGAGCGACGGGTCGACATGTTCGCGCCGCGCTTGCTGCTCACCGGCGACGAGCGACGTGCCCATCTCGAGGGCGAAGTGCATCTCGAGGGGCAGGAAGAGGCCACCCTGCAGGCCGTGCTCGAAGTATTTCCCGGACCCACCGGGTTCCGCGATTTCAGTGCCGCCCTCCAGGCCGACATGAAGCTCGACACGTTGATCGATCTGGTCGAGGTGTTCACCCTCGACGATCCTCTGCGCCTGGAGGACGCCAGCGGCGACGTCACTCTCTGGGGGCGTTGGCATCGTGGCGCGCTGGCCGATGCGAGGCTGGATATCGATGTGCCGCGTTTGGTGCTGCGGCGTGACGACGAACCTATCGTGCTGGAACCGCTCAAGGCCCGCGGCCAGTGGCTGCGCAACGACGAGGGCTGGGAGGCGTGGCTGCAGGGTGACGCTTCAGCCGCCGACTGGGCGGAGCCGCGTGAGCTCGAAGACGAGCAACAGCCGGCGCTGCCGCACTTCTGGCACATACGCCACGATGGTGACGGCTGGTGGCTGACCACCAGTCAGTTCGAGCTGGCGTCGCTTGCCGCCTGGCAGGAGCGCGTGCTGTTGCCCGAGGGGCTGGTGCGCACCATCGACGCCCTGGAGCCTCGCGGGCTGATCTCAGGACTGGGCGTGGGCCGGCATAACGGGCAGTGGCTGGCGCAGGCAGCGCTGCATCAGGTTGAGGTGGAGCCCTGGGACGATGTGCCGGGCGGTGGGCCTCTCGACGCCTGGGTGGAAGCGCGGGACCTCTCGGGGCGAATCGAGTTCGTCGGTGTCGGCGACCCCACGTTCAAGGTGCCAGAGCTCTATCCGGCGCCGATGGAGCTCTCCCATGCCAGTGGCGAGGTGCGCTGGACCTACGAAGGACCACGCACTTTTGTCAGCGGTCGCGATCTCAAGGCCGGCTGGCAGGGAGCGGAAGTGGAGGGAGGCTTCGGCCTGGCAATCGGCGGTGGCGTGCATGGTGGCCTTGGGCTCGACCTGCGCTTCCGCAATGCGGATGCCCTGGAGCGTCCGCTGATGGACTGGCTGCCCGCCGATGTGCTGGGCGAAGAGCTCGATGCCTGGCTCGCTGCCGGGGTGGCCGGCCGTGTACCGTCCGGTGAGCTCAAGCTGCATCTGCCGCTCCGGCGTGGCGGCAGCGGTGTCGAACCGCGCTTGCAGCTGGATCTAGAGATAGAGGAGGGCCGGCTGCCCTTCGACCCTCGCTGGCCTGTTATCGAGGGCCTCGAAGGACGGCTCACCGCGGGTATCGGCACTCTCGATGCCGAGGTCTATCACGCTGAGAGCCTGGGAGTCCTGGGCCACAATGGGCGGGTCGCCATAGAGGACGACGTGCTGCATGTGATCGGCGACCTCACCTCCGATGCCGACGGCGTGCGCCGCTACCTGCGCGCCATTCCCGTTGATGGCATCGAGCAGGTCGACGATTGGCGCGGGGAGGGGAGCGCCAGCGGCAGGATCGAGCTCAGCACCAGGCTGGGCGAAGAGGAGGGCTTTCAACTCGATCTCGAAACCGACGTCGACATGCAGCGGCTGGTCTACCTGCCGCTGGAAGTGCCCCTCAGCGATGTGAAGGGGCCGCTTGCCTGGCGTCAGCGCGACGACGAGGGTGGGCTCGAGGGTCGCCTGGAAGGGCGCCTGTTCGGCGGGCCGATCAATGCCGATATCGATACGCTGGCAGGCTACGTCGCACTAGACGGTGGCGTCGAAGTGGACCGGGTACTGCAGCGTTTCGATGTCACTGCCCTGGCTGATGGGGTGTCGGGGCGCCTGCCTTGGCGGGCAAGGTTTACGCTTGGCGAAACGCGCAATACCTTCCGCTTCGACAGCAACCTGCAGGGTGTCGCCATCGACCTGCCGGCGCCGCTGGGCAAGGCGGCCGGCGAGAGTCGTACGCTGTGGATCGAAGCCGATCTCGATCAACAGCGGGTTGAGGCCGAAATGGGTGGCGATGCCCGTCTGCGCTGGCGCGGCCTGCCGTGGTCGGATCTGGGCCAGGGGCAGTTCTGGCTTGGGCGACTGCCCGATGCACCCAGTTGGCCCGATCAGGAGGGCTGGTCGGGCACGATATACCAATCCCGTCTCGACCTGGTGGAGTGGGGTACGGCGCTGGCACCGCTGCTCGATGGGGGGGCGCCAGGGGGCGGTGAAGGCCCCGGGCCGCTGCGTCGCCTGCGGGTGGAGACCGCCTGTCTCGTCGGTCCGGAGGATTGCCTGGGCGTGATGACGGCCGATGCACGTCCGCATACCGGCGGCGGTTGGCGTGTCGCCCTGCGGGGGGATCTGCTCGAGGGCTCTCTCGATTATCGCCCCGCTCTTGCCGAACCGCTGGATATCGCGCTCGACCGCTTGACGCTGGACGGCCTGCTGCCCGCCGAGACGCAAGAGGCCGGCAATCTTCTCGCGGAGCTGGACGTGCCGCCGGATCCGACGCCTTTGCCTGGCTGGGTCGGCGAGGTGCCCAACGGCCGCCTGCGACTGGCGGAGATTCTCTATCAGGGACGGGTGATCGGCCCGCTCACGGCTCATTGGGAGGGCTCGCCGCAGCGGCTCAGAGTGGCGCCACTGGGGCTCACCTTGGGGCAGATCACGGCGCGGGGAGAAGTGGTCTGGGAGTCCGCCGGTCCGGGCGACAGCCTGACCCGCTCACGACTCGATCTCGATGGGCGCGACCTGGGTACGGCGCTGGAGCGGCTCGGTCAGCCGGTTTCGATTCGCAGCAACGAGACACGCGTACGCAGTCAACTGGCCTGGCCGGGGCCGCCTTGGCAGTTCGCCCTGGCTCGCTCGCGTGGCAGCGTCGAGGCGGAGCTGCGTAATGGACGCTTCGTCAACCTGGAGTCTCCCACGGCGCGAGTGGTGGGCCTACTCAACGTCGACAACCTGGTACGACGGCTGCGCATGGACTTTTCCGACGTGACTGGCCAGGGCACGGCCTTCGATCACGTCATCGGGGCTGCTACCCTGTATGGAGGCGTACTGGAGACGACCGGCCCCATCAGGATCGACGGCCCGGCCACTTCCTTCACGCTGGAGGGTACCGTCGACCTCTCGCGTCGGGAACTGGACCAGCGCCTGGGCGTCACAGTACCCGTCAGCAGCAGTTTGCCGCTTGCGGCGGTGATCGCCGGCGCGCCGGTGGTGGGTGGTGCGCTCTTCATCGCCGACCGACTCTTCGGCAGCGCCATCGACCGAGTCACCCGAATTCACTATCGCGTGCGTGGTCCCTGGACCTCGCCCGACATCACCTTGGAAACCGCAGAATGACGACATCCTCATCCGCTCTGCTCGATACCGCCGCGGAGATCCTGTTGCACCCCGGCGGACTGGACGTCGAGGCGCTCGACGCAGGCCTTGGCCATGTGCTGACGCCGGGCGTCGACTATGCCGACCTCTACTTTCAGCGCAGCTGGCACGAAAGCTGGGTGCTCGAGGATGGTGAAGTCAAGGAAGCGAGCTACAACATCGACGGCGGCGTGGGTGTGCGCGCCATGGCCGGCGAGAAGACCGGCTTCGCCTATTCCAACCAGATTACCGCCGATGCCCTGGCGGAAACTGGCCGCACGGCGTCCGGCATCGTGCGCAGCGGTGCCAGCCTGTCGCTCGCGCCGCGCATCGCGACCGGCGCAGAGCTGCGCTATGCCACGGTCGATCCGCTGGCGGGCCTCTCCGCCGAGGACAAGATCGCGCTGCTCAAGCAGGCCGACCGTGTGGCGCGCGCCGCCGACCCCGCCATTACCCAGGTCAGCGCCTCCCTGACCGGCGTTCACGAAGTCGTGCTGGTACGTGCCAGCGACGGCACCCTGGCGGCGGACGTGCGCCCGCTGGTGCGCTTCAACGTCAGCGTCATCGCCGTCAAGAACGGCCGACGCGAGCGCGGCAGCGCCGGTGGCGGTGGGCGCTACGCCATGTCCCGTCTGCGTGACGATAGCGCCGCCGAACGCTTTGCCAAGGAGGCGGTACGCCAGGCCTTGGTGAATCTGGAGGCGGTGGACGCCCCCGCCGGACAGATGCCGGTGGTGCTCGCACCCGGCTGGCCCGGCATCCTGTTGCACGAAGCGGTAGGCCATGGTCTCGAGGGTGACTTCAACCGCAAGGGCAGCTCGGCATTTGCCGGGCGCTTGGGTCAGCGTGTGGCAGCCCCCGGGGTCACGGTGGTGGACGATGCCACCCTGGCCGACCGCCGCGGTTCCATGAGCGTGGACGACGAAGGCACGCCGGGTCAGTACACCCCGCTGATCGAAGATGGCATCCTCACCGGCTACATGCAGGACAAGCTCAACGCCCGACTGATGGGCATGCAGCCCACCGGCAACGCCCGTCGCGAGTCGTTCGCGCACATGCCGATGCCGCGTATGACAAACACCTACATGCTGGCCGGTCAGGACGACCCGGCGGAGATCATCGCCAGCGTCCGCCGCGGTATCTACGCGGTCAGCTTCGGCGGTGGCCAGGTGGACATCACGTCGGGCAAGTTCGTGTTCTCGGCGAGCGAGGCCTACCTGATCGAGGACGGCAAAATCACCGCGCCGGTCAAGGGGGCGACCCTGATCGGCAACGGGCCGGAGGCGATGGGGCGGGTATCGATGATCGGCCACGATCTGGAACTCGACACCGGCATCGGGGTATGCGGCAAGGAGGGGCAGGGCGTGCCGGTGGGCGTGGGTCAGCCCACCTTGAAGCTTGATGAGCTCACCGTCGGCGGCACCGCTTCATGAAAGAACGTGCCTGCCGCCTGACCAGTCCCGAGCGGCGAGAGGTTTAAAGCCCCGCTGTCTCGCGGATGAGTCGGAACAGCTTGCGCGCATTGGCCGGGGGTTTGCCCCGCTCACGCTCGCTCTTGGCGTTGCGGATCAGCTGGCGCAGGGCCTGACGGTCGACCTCGGGATGCTCCTCGATGAAGGCCTCGACGGCATCGTCGCCCTCCTCGATGAGGCGGTCGCGCCACTTCTCGAGGCGATGGAAGGCCAGGTCGCGATGACGTTGCTCCTGTTCGATCTGGTCGAACACCGCCTGGATCGCCTCGAGGTCTTCGCGCCGCATCAGCTTGCCGACGTACTGCATGTGGCGCCGGCGTCCTTCGTGAGAGCGGATGCGGGAGGTTTCCTCGACGGCGGCAAGCATGTCCTCGGACAGCGGGAAGCGGGCGCGCTCGGTCGGCGTCATGGCGATGATCTGTTCGCCCAGGGCCTGCAGCGCATGCATTTCGCGCTTGAGCTGAGACTTGCTGGGCCGTTCGTCGGAGCTTTCGCCGGAGAGAGTGGGAATGTCCTGGGTCATGCCGCATCCAAGTGATGAGAGGGCCGGCCTCGGGCTGGCCATCGGGTGATGAATAGGGTCGAATGACCGCAGTATATCAGCCCGTCGCGCCGCGGCGGGAACAGACACGAACGGATACCGGCGCTGCCGGTGGATGAGGGAGATGAACATGAGCAAGGCTTTCGATGCCGCCGCCCAGCAGGCGCTGCTGGAGTCGCGTGCCGAGCAGGCGCTGGCGCTGGCGCGACACCTGGGAGCCGATGCCTGTGAGATGGGGGCCAGCGTCGACCAGGGTATCGGCATCAGCGTGCGCGAAGGCGAGGTGGAATCCGTCGAACTTTCCCGCGACCAGGGTATCGCCGTTACCGTCTACCTGCGTGGCCACAAGGGCAGCGCTTCCTCCACCGATGCCGGCGAGGCGTCGATCCGCGAGGTCGTGGAGAAGGCCATGGCCATTGCCCTCTACACCGGTGAGGACCCCGCGGCAGGGCTGGCCGACGCCGAGCTGATGGCTACCGAGCTGCCCGACCTGGATGTGCACCACCCCTGGCCGCTCACCACCGAACAGGCCATCGAGCTGGCGCTGGCCTGCGAAGCAGCGGGTCGCGCCGAGGCGGGCATACGCCAATCGGAGGGCGCCTCGCTCTCCAGTGGCGAAGGAGTAAGGGTCTACGCCAACAGTCATGGTTTTCTCGGCAGCCAGCGCGGTAGCCGTCACTCGCTCTCCTGCATGTTGATCGCCGAGGACGCGAACGGCATGCAGCGCGACTACGACTACACCAGTGCGCGCAATCCGCATGAGCTGCGGGACGCCGGGGCAGTGGGCAGGAAGGCAGCCGAGCGCACCCTGCAGCGACTGGGGGCGCGTCGACCCGCCACCGGGCGCCTGCCGGTGATGTTCGATGCCACCGTCGCCAGCGGTCTCGTCGGTCATTTGATGAGCTCCATCGCCGGCGGTTCGCTCTATCGTCAGGCGTCGTTTTTGTGCGATCGGTTGGGAGACAGGCTGTTTCCCGACTGGTTCACGCTGGGCGAGCGGCCCATGGAGCGCGGTGCCATGGCCAGTTCCCCGTTCGACAACGACGGCGTGCAGACCCGCGACAACGTTTTCATCGAAGAGGGGCGTCTGGCCAGCTACATGCTGTCGGCCTACAGCGCACGGCGCCTGGGCCTGCAGACCACGGGCAATGCCGGAGGCGCCCGCAATCTGCGAATCGCGGCACCGTTGGCGTCGCGTGAGGAGCTGCTCGCCCGCATGGGACGTGGGGTGCTGGTGACCGAGCTGATGGGGCAGGGGGTGAACGGCGTGACCGGTGATTACTCCCGCGGCGCGGCCGGCTTCTGGGTCGAGAACGGCGAGATCCAATACCCGGTCGAGGAGTTCACCATCGCCGGCAATCTCGAGGCGATGTTCAAGGGCTTGCAGGCCGTGGGCAGCGACATCGACACCCGCGGCAGCATTCACACCGGTAGCTGGCTGATCGACGAGATGACCGTTGCCGGAGGCTGAGCCGCCTATAGGCCATTCCTAAAGATCCTCATCGAAGCGGGCCTCGAATAGAGCCTCGATGGCTTCGAGTACCGCTTCCGCATCCGTTCCCTCGGCGCTGATATCGAGTTCAGTGCCGCAGGGAGCGCCAAGCATCAGCAGGGCCATGATGTTGGTGGCGTCGGCCTGCTGGGCTCCCCGGCAGACGAACACGCGTGCATCGAAGGGCTGGCAGCACTGAACCAGCTTGGTGGCAGCACGTGCATGGAGGCCGCGTTTGTTGGTCAGGGTCAGCTTGCGGCTGGGCACGCTCAGGTTTCCTTGCGTTCGGATGGCGCTGCGGTCGTCTCCTGCGTGGCAGTGACCGGTATATGAATGCCGAGTTCGCGGTGGCGCAGACGCACGTCGGGCTGCTGCTGGGCGAGGTGTCGGGCGAGACGTTCGGCCAGATACACCGAGCGATGCTGGCCGCCGGTGCAGCCGATGGCCACCGTGAGGTAGCTACGATGGCTGTCGCGATAGGCCGGCAGCCAGCGTTCTACCCAGGCGACGATGTCCTCGTGCATCTGGTGAACCAGCGGATACTGTTCGAGGAACTCCACGATACTCGCTTCGCGACCGGTCGCCGCACGCAAGCGCGGGTCCCAGTACGGATTGGGCAGACAGCGGGCGTCGAACACGATGTCAGCGTCGAGCGGTACGCCACCCTTGAAACCGAACGACTCCACCGTGAGGGTCAGCTGGTCGGCACGATGGCTGGCCACCTGCTCGGTGATGCGCCCACGCAGATCGTGCACCGAAAGCCGCGACGTATCGATGATCAGGTCGGCGAGGTTGCGAATCTCGCTCAGTGTCGTGTCTTCCGTTTCGATGGCTTCGCTCAGGGTCATGTCCCTGTCTCGGGTCAGCGGGTGCCGGCGCCGGGTGGCGGAGTAGCGCTCGATCAGGATCCGCGCATCGGTGGTGAGGTAGACGATCTGACAGTCGACCTGCTTGGCGCGCAGCTCCTCCAGCAGCCTGGGGAACCGTTCCAGCGCGTGAGGAAGATTGCGCGCATCGATGCTTACGGCGATGCACTGCTGTGCCGTGGGTGAGCCGCGCAGCTCGTCGACCAGCGAGCCGAGCAGCATCGCCGGAAGGTTGTCGATGGCGTAGTAGCCGATGTCTTCGAGCGCCTGCAGTGCGATCGACTTGCCGGAGCCTGAGCGGCCGCTGATGATCACAAGCTGCATTACGTTTCTCCTGATCAGGGGCTGGCCGAGCGGCAAGGGGTAGCGGTCAGGCCGAAGACTGTCGTCGGATGGCGTCGATCAGACGCTCGTGAAGTTCGCGCTGGCTTTCGCACTTGCGCAGCCGTGAACGGGTCTCGGCATCGTTCATCACGCCGGCTACCTGGCTCAGCAGCGACAGATGCGTATCGTCGGCCTCCTCGGGTACCAGCAGCACGAAGACCAAGTCGACCGGTTCGCCGTCGATGGCGTCGAAATCGATGGGCTCGGCCAGCTTGAGGAAGGCGGCGACTGGGCTGTGGCAGTGCGGGCTTCGCGCATGCGGAATGGCGACGCCATTGCCGATGCCGGTGCTGCCCAGTCGCTCACGGCCGATCAATCGGCCGAAGACCTCCTGGCTATCGAGGCTCGGGGTGTTCTGCGCAATGAAGGTGCTGAAAAACTCCAGCACCCTCTTCTTGCTGCCCCCGGGAACGTCGAACAGCGCGCGTTCAGGGGGCAGTATGGTTTCCAGTGTCATGGCAACTCAGCGAATGCCGGCGCCCTGGGCGCGGGCCTGGGCCTTTTCCTTGTGCTTGACCAATTGGCGGTCGAGCTTGTCGGTCAGCGCATCAATGGCGGCGTACATGTCCGGGTCGGAGGCTTCGGCATGCAGGTCGGCACCGGCGGCATGCAGCGTGCAGGCGGCCTGTTGGCGCTCCTTCTCGATGGACAGGGTGACCTGGACGTTGGTGATGTTGTCGTAGTGCCGTTGGACGCGGCTAAGCTTCTCGCTCACGTAGTCACGCAGGGAATTGGTCAGTTCAACATGATGGCCGGTGATGTTGACTTGCATGACAAGCTCCTTCGTCCTTCGAGTGGTGGTTTGATTGTAACCCTTTTTGCCTCCTTGCAAACCCCTCCGAACGACGCTCTTGTCCGCTGTCAACGCTGCGTTTCGACTTCAACGAAAGCGCTTGCGTTCGCTCGAGGAGGGTATCCCCAGCGCTTCACGATACTTGGCCACGGTGCGGCGCGCCACCTGAATGCCGTCGTCGGCCAGCAGCTCCACCAGGCGGCTGTCCGAGAGCGGCTTGCGCGGTGGCTCGTCGGCGATCAGCTTGCGAATGCGGGCGCGAATCGCGGTGCTGGAGTGAGCGTCTCCCTCGCCGTTGCCGCCGACATGGCTGGAGAAGAAATACTTCAGTTCGAATACGCCGCGCGGCGTGTGGATGAACTTCTGCGTCGTCACCCGCGATATGGTCGACTCGTGCATCTCCACGGCCTGGGCGATGTCGGCCAGCACCAGGGGCTTCATCGCCTCCTCGCCCTGCTCCAGGAAGTCGATCTGGCGGGCCATGATCTCGCGCCCCACCCGCAGCAGGGTGTCGTTACGGCTGGCCAGGCTCTTCATCAGCCAGCGAGCTTCCTGAAGGTGGTCCTTGAGAAACTGGTTGTCCTGGCTCTTGTCGGCGCGCCGCACCAGGGCGACGTAGTCGGGCTGGATGCGCAGCCGTGGCAGCGCTTCGGCATTGAGCTCCACGCGCCAGCCGGACTCGTCGTGATAGGCGACCAGGTCGGGGGTGATGTAGTTGCTGCCGACCTCGGCATAGTCGCTGCCGGGGCGGGGGTTCAGGGAGCGTACCAGAGCAATGGCGTCGTCGAGGGCCTCGTCGTCCAGGCTCAGGCGGCGCTTGAGCAGGCGGCGGTCGTCGGCGGCCAAGGCCTCGAGAAACTGGCGCACCAGGCGGCGTGCCTGGGGCAGCAGGGGAGTGTCGTCAGGCAGGGTGGCGAGCTGCAGCATCAGGCATTCGCGTAGATCCCGGGCGAAGACACCGGTGGGTTCGAACTGCTGCAGGCGCAGCAGCACCTGCTCGACCTCGCGGGTGGGCAACCCCTCGAGGCCCTGGCGCCGCAGGCCGTCGCGGATCTCTTCCAGCGGCTGGGTCAGGTAGCCGGTGCCGTCCACGGCATCGATCAGGCTCTCGGCAATCTGGCGCTGACGCTCGTTCACATCGATCATCGCCAACTGCCACATCAGGTGGCCGGCCAGCGTCTGCCCAGAGGCCTGGCGTTCGAAGTCGGGGCCTTCACCGGTGGCGCCGGCGGTGCCGCTGCCATGATCGGGATAGGTATCCGTCCAGTCGCTGTCGGTGGAGAGCTCACCGGGAATTTCGCTGGCCCAGTCGTCGCTCTGGGGGTCGCTGACGGCCTGTTCGCCGAAGCCGTCGTCGAGCTCCAGCATGGGATTGGACTCGAGAGCTTGCTGGATCTCCTGGCGCAAGTCCAGGGTGGAGAGCTGCAGCAGCGCGATGGCCTGCTGTAGCTGTGGTGTCATGGTCAGCTGAGTGCCGACTCGCAGTTGCAATGATGCTTTCATGGCCATGAGAATAATGGGCTCATTTGCCGGAAAGACTCTACCCTAGACTGGCCGAGGATCACTTGCAAGAGCTCAAGGCTGCAATAAGCATGCCATCGGCAATATTCATGCCTGTTAGAAGGTTTTAATTTAAGATCAGGTTCTTGCTTGTCAGAGCGGAATGCGCTATGGACATGGCGCACTAAAGGCGGAAGTCTTCACCGAGATAGACTTCGCGCACGCGTCGGTTGGCCAGGATGGCTTCGGCGTCACCTTCCGCGATGATCTGGCCGTCGCCGACAATGTAGGCCGAATCGCAGATATCCAGCGTCTCGCGAACGTTGTGATCGGTGATCAGCACGCCGATGTCGCGGGCCTTCAGCTGGCGGATGATGCCCTTGATCTCGCCCACCGAGATCGGGTCGACCCCGGCAAAGGGCTCGTCCAGCAGAATGAAGGCCGGCTCGGTGGCCAGCGCCCGGGCGATTTCCACTCGCCGCCGCTCACCCCCGGACAGGCTCATGCCCAGGTTGTCGCGGATGTGGGTGACGTGAAAGTCCTCCAGCAGCTGCTCCAGGCGCTGCTGACGCCCCTGACGATCCAGGTCCTTGCGTGTTTCCAGGATTGCCATGATGTTGTCGGCCACCGAGAGCTTGCGGAAGATCGAAGCTTCCTGAGGCAGATAGCCGATGCCCGCCTTGGCGCGCTCGTGCATGGCGCTCTTGGAGAGGTCGAGATCGTCGATGCAGACGTTGCCGGCATCGGCCTTGACCAGCCCCACGATCATGTAGAACGAGGTGGTCTTGCCGGCACCGTTGGGGCCGAGCAGCCCCACAACGCAGCCCTGTTCGATGGAGAGACTGATGTCGTGCACCACGCGCCGGCGCTTGTAGCTTTTCGCCAGGTGACGGGCGTGCAGGGTCTTCATCGCCATCTCAGCGCTCCGGTTGCAGGGTCATGCGGATACGCTGGCGTCCTTCGACGCCTTCGCTCTCGGCGCGGGCCTGAACCACGCGACGGTCGAGGAAGTACTCGAGATAGCCCCCATCGAAGGTGTCCCCCCCCTGGTGCAGTTCGGCGCGGTCGATCAGTTCGACGCGGCGTTCGGCCGCGTGATAGATGACGGTACGTCCCCAGCCGCGGACCACGGGCTGATCGGGGTCGGGCTGCTGTTCTAGGTAGGCGCGCTCGCCGCGGGCCGTGGCGCGTGACAACTCTCCGGCCGCGTTGCGCCGGAGCTCGACGCGGTCGCCGGTGATACGCATGGTGCCCTGGCGAATGTCCACGTCGCCGGTGTAGACCGCCGTGCCGGCGACATCGTCGAGATCGAGCCGGTCGGCCTCGATATGGATGGGCTGGTCGGCGTCGCGCTGTTGGGCCATGCTCGCGGCAGGGCTCCATGCCAGGCCGATCAATGCCAGGGTGAGCAGCATGCGTGGCGTTGGAAGCTTGCGTCGCTTCATGGCGTGAGTTCCTCCAGGGTGACGGGGTCGGCCTGTCCCGGCTGAGCGCCTTCCGGGGGATGATAGCCGCGCACATTGTCGGTCAATCGTGCCCGGTTGTCATGGATCCAGACGTCGAAGCGTTCGCCGCGCATGTGCTGCGGCGGTTGCTGCAGCAGCGCCGGCGTATCGCTCCAGGCGTGTCCGACATTGGCGTCGTAGTGCAGCACCTCGGTATCGAGTTGCCAGCGCTCCTCGGGGGCGAAGAGCCGTGCGTCGCCGGTCAAGGTCAGCGGGTTGCCGCCCGGGCCGAGCCGCCCCTCCTGGCTGTTCGCCACCCACTGTCGTCCTTCGCGGTCGATCAGGTGCGCCAGCGGCGTGACGGCACGTGTCACGTCGTCGTGGGGGGTGTGTACCAGGCGCGGGCTCTCCAGCCGCTGATGAGCGCGGCCTTCGAAATCGAAGCGTGTCAGGCGGGCCTGCTCCAGGAAGTAGTCGGGCTCGCCGGCTTCGTCGGTGGGTACCGGGCCGGGGGGTGGGGGCCGCCATGGGTCCAGCCAGGTGATCAGGCCGCCCAGAGCCAGCAGCAGCAGAAACAGCCAGGTACGGAACGAGGGGCGCGGCAGACGACGCAGCATCGGCGGGGCGACCTCAGCGCTTGCCGTGCATGTAGGTGTCGATCAGGGCGTCGCGATGTCCCTGCGCCTCGAGCAGCAGGTCGCAGATCTCGCGCACTGCGCCATGGCCGCCGCTGCGCTCGGTCACGTGATCGGCTAGGGCGCGGATGTAGGGCGGGGCGCCGGGCACGGTAATGCCGACACCTGCGCGCTGGATGGGCGCCAGGTCGGGCAGGTCATCGCCGCAGAAGGCGACCTGCTCGAGCTCGATGCCTTTGCGATTGCAGAGTTCGCGGAGAGTGGTGAGCTTGTCTTCGCAGCCCTGAAAGACATGATCGACGCCCAGTGCGGCGGCGCGATGGCTGACCATGGGTGACTCCCTGCCAGTGATGAAGGCGACCTGTAGCCCGGCGCGGCGCAGCAGCTTGATGCCCAGGCCGTCCTGAGTGTGGAACGCCTTGATCTCCACGCCGTCGGCCTGGAAATAAAGCCGACCGTCGGTGAGCACGCCATCCACGTCCAGGGCGAGCAGGCGGATCTTGCGCAAGCGGTCGAGCAGACGCGGGTCGAGGGTCGAGGTGGCGAGCGCCATGGGCTCTCCTTGTCAGAGTGAATTCAGATCACGCCGCTTCGCAGCAGGTCGTGCATGTGCAGGGCACCGATCGGGTGACCATCGTCATCGACCACGGCCAGCGCCGTGATCAGGTTGTCTTCCATCATGCGCACCGCTTCGGCCGCCAGTAGGTCGGCGCTGATGCGCTTGCCGGGACGGGTCATGACGTCGTCCACCGTCAGCCGGCTGAGATCCTGGTGCTGATCGAGGGTGCGGCGCAGATCGCCGTCGGTATAGACACCGATCAGACGATTCTGCTCGTCGACGACGCAGGTGAAGCCGAGTCCCTGGCGGGTGATCTCGAGCAGGGCGTCGCGCAGCGGGCTGCCCAGCGGCACGCGGGGCAGCCGGTCGCCCTGATGCATCAGATCGCCAACCCGCAGCAGCAGGCGCTTGCCCAGGCTGCCGCCGGGGTGGGAGAGGGCGAAGTCCTCGGCGGTGAAACCGCGTGCCTCGAGCAGCGCCACCGCCAGCGCATCGCCCAGTGCCAGGGCGGCGGTGGTGGAGGCGGTCGGTGCCAGGTCGAGCGGGCATGCCTCGCGTTCGACCCCGGCGTCGAGGTGGGCATCGGCGTGGCGTGCGAGTGTCGAGTCGGGGCGTCCCGTCATGCTCACCAGCGGTGTGCCGATGCGCTTGAGCAGTGGTAGCAGGGCGGTGACTTCCGCCGTCTCACCAGAATTCGACAGGGCCAGCACCACGTCGCCCGGGGTGATCATGCCCAGGTCGCCATGGCTGGCTTCGCCGGGGTGTACGAAGAAGGCGGGGGTTCCGGTGCTGGCCAGGGTGGCGGCAATCTTGCCGGCAATGTGACCGGATTTGCCCATGCCGGTTACCACGACGCGGCCCTGGCAGGCGAGCATCAGCTCGCAGGCGCGGTCGAAGTGGCTGTCGAGCCGTCCGGCCAGCGCGGCAATGGCCTGCTCCTCGATCTGCAGGGTGCGACGGGCGCTAGCCCGCATGGGCGAGTCCCCTTCCGCTGGGACGTTCTCGATTGTCGGCGTTGAGGTGTCGTTGGTCATGCGCTGATTGTTGTCCTTTGCGGGGAATCGCTCAAGTGGCACCGCTGGTTGCCGCGGCCAGCCAGGTCAGATAGACCAGATAGATGCCCAGGAAGAGCATGCCGGGCAGCCGCCCGAGCCGGCCGTGGCGGAACCACAGCAGGAGCATGCCCATGCCGAGGGTCAGCAGCAGCATGATCGGAAAGTCTCGGTTGGCGGCGGCGGGGTCGATCGGGCCAGGCGCCAACAGGCCGGGAATCGGCAGCACGGCCAACAGGTTGAACAGGTTGGAGCCGATCACGTTGCCGATGGCCAGGTCGTGATGTCGCTTGATGGCACTGGCAATGCAGGCCGCGAGTTCAGGCAGGCTGGTGCCTATTGCCACCACGGTGAGGCCGATGATCAGTTCGCTGATACCCAGGCCGCGGGCCAGCTCGCTGGCACCCCACACCAGGGTGCGCGAGCCGAGTGCTAGCAGGATGAGAGTGAAAGCCAGCCACAGCAAGGCGCGCCTGAGGGTCATTTCGGGGATGTCGTCGTCCGCCGGAGCATCGGGGGTATCGGCACGCAGCAGCCACCACAGGCTGAAGATCAGCAGCAGGCCCAGGAACAGCGCATCGAAGCGCCCCAGGATACCGTTGGCCAGGGCATAGCCGGCCAGGCCGGTGGCGCCCAGCAGCAGGGGCAATTCACGCCGCACCATGGAAAAGCGTATCGGGATCGGGCGAACCAGGGCAGTGATGCCCAGCACCAGGCCGATATTGGCGATGTTGGAGCCCAGGGCGTTGCCCGTGGCCAGGTCGGGCAGGCCATCCAGGGCGGCAAACACCGCCACCACCATCTCGGGGGCCGAGGTGCCCAACGCCACCACGGTCATGCCGATCAGCATGGCGCTCAGCCCGGTACGGCTTGCCGTGGCGGCAGCGGCATTGACGAAGCGGTCGGCGCTCCATACGAGCACGGCAAGGCCCAGGGCGATCGCGATGGCAGGCAGCAGCATGATGAAGGGTCGCAGCTAGGATACGAGGTGGCACATTAGACGTCTTCGGTGGCTCGGGTGCAAGCGACAGGACGTGCAGGCTGGCGCCGGGCGGCATGATTAGGATACGATGTTCGATAATTCTTTCTTGGATCTTGCAGCATGATCGAATCCCCCCTCGTGGAGGTGAAGGGCCTGCACTTTTCCCGCGGTGAAAAGACCATCTTCAGCGGCGTCGAACTGCAGATTCCTCGCGGCAGGATCACCGCCATCATGGGGCCCAGCGGCACCGGCAAGACCACGCTGCTCAAGCTGATCGGCGGCCAGCTCACGCCCGATGTCGGTCGCGTCCTGATCGACGGACAGGACGTGCATGGGCTGTCGCGCAAGGCGCTGTTCACCCTGCGCCGTCGCATGGGCATGCTGTTTCAGAGCGGTGCGCTGTTCTCCGATCTCAGCGTTTTCGAGAACGTGGCGTTTCCGCTGCGCGTGCACACCGAGCTGCCCGAAGCGATGATCCGCGACCTGGTGCTGATGAAGCTGCAGGCCGTCGGGCTGCGTGGGGCGCGTGAGCTGATGCCCTCCGAGCTGTCGGGCGGCATGGCCCGCCGTGTCGCCCTGGCCCGCGCCATTGCGCTGGACCCCGACCTAGTGCTTTACGACGAGCCCTTCGTCGGGCAGGACCCGATCTCCAAGGGCGTGCTGGTGCAGCTGATCAAGACCCTCAACGACGCGCTGGGGCTGACCTCCGTGGTGGTGTCCCACGACATTCCCGAGGCACTTTCCATCGCCGACTATGTCTATGTCATCGCCGACGGTCAGGTGATGGCGCAGGGTACTCCCGCCAGCCTGGATGTGGACGAGGACCGGCGGGTCAGTCAGTTCGTGCACGGCGAGCCGGACGGCCCCGTGCCCTTCCACTATCCGGCCCCCGAGTACTTCCGCGATATCCTCGATCTGGAGGGGCGCCCGTGATCGCACACATCTTGAATCTGGGGCGTCGCGGCTGCGACGTGCTCGAAGCGCTGGGTCGCTCAGGGCTGTTCCTGGCCCAGTCGGCGGTCGGCGTCCCTTCCCGCGAGGGTTGGTATCTCTGGTTGCGCCAGATGCACTTCGTCGGCGTGCTGTCGATCGCCATCGTGCTGGTTTCCGGTCTGTTCATCGGCATGGTGCTGGCGCTGCAGGGCTATACCATCCTGGTCGACTTCGGCGCCGAGCAGGCACTGGGCCAGATGGTGGCGCTGTCGCTGCTGCGCGAGCTGTCACCGGTGGTGGCGGCCCTGCTATTCGCCGGTCGTGCCGGCTCGGCGCTGACCGCCGAGATCGGCCTGATGAAAGCCACCGAGCAGCTCACCAGCATGGAGATGATCGGCGTCGATCCGCTGCGCCGGGTGGTGGCGCCCCGGCTGTGGGCCGGCTTCGTGGCCCTGCCGCTGCTGACCATCGGTTTCAGCGTGATCGGCATCTACGGCGGCTATCTGGTCGGGGTCGAGTGGCTGGGCGTGTTCGAGGGCTCCTACTGGGGCGGCATGCAGTCCAGCGTCGCCTTCATCGGCGATGTCGGCAACGGCATGATCAAAAGCATGGTGTTCGCCCTGGTGGTGACCTGGATCGCGGTGTTCCAAGGCTACGACCTGGTGCCGACCGCAGAAGGCATATCCCGCGCCACCACGCGCACGGTGGTCTACTCGTCCCTGGCCGTATTGGGCCTCGATTTCGTTCTTACGGCGGTGATGTTCGGAGGATTTTCCTGATGGTTGAGCGGCGTCTATCGCGCG
This sequence comes from Halomonas sp. KM-1, assembly GCF_000246875.1. Lineage (NCBI taxonomy): Bacteria > Pseudomonadati > Pseudomonadota > Gammaproteobacteria > Oceanospirillales > Halomonadaceae > Halomonas > Halomonas sp. KM-1. Next base: position 58,049 of record NZ_BAEU01000141.1, on the reverse strand, counting down.
ATGGAGAGGCAGGATGAAGCGCAGTAAGACAATGGAGCTGGGGGTTGGCCTGTTCATGCTGGCCGGTATCCTGGGGTTGCTGTTCCTGGGGCTGAGGGTCAGCGGGCTGACCTTCAACATGCCGGGCGACACCTTCCGGCTGGAGGCCAACTTTGCCAACATCGGCAGCCTCAAGCCACGTGCACGAGTCACCATGTCGGGGGTGACGGTAGGGCGGGTCACTGCCATCGAACTCGACCGCGACTGGTACGATGCCCGGGTCATTCTCGAGCTCGACGCCGAGCTGGAAGGGAGGCTGGCGCGGGATACCACGGCAGCCATCCTGACGGCGGGCCTGCTGGGCGAGCAGTACATCGGACTCACCGTCGGCGGTGACCCGGAGATGCTCGTCGATGGCGACACCATCCGCGATACGCAATCGGCTCTGGTACTGGAGGAACTGATTCAGCAGTTTGTGTCCAATATGGTCAGCGATTGAGGAATTACTTCTCAAATGCCTGTGCGAGCGAATCGCTGCGTTGCGCGGTGCTCGGAATCCTCACATATACCCCATATGCTCCGGTTCCTGTGCTCCGTGCGCCTTGCGCTTCATCTCGCTCGGCGATTTGAGCAGCGATTCCTTGAGTTACCTTTTATTTGATGAGGTCCAGCCATGACTCAGATGACATCCCCCTTCACTCTTTTTCACCGCGTAGTGCTGGGCCTGTGCCTGATGCTCACCAGCCTGGCCGCAGCGGCGGCGCCCGAGCGCAGTCCCGAGCAGGTCATCCGCTACAGCGTCGATGAGCTGATGGGACAGATCGAAGGGCGTAGAGATTACTATGCCGACAACATGAACGAGCTGAAGGCGCTGGTGGACGAGAACCTCGATGACATCGCCGATTTTCGCTACATTGGCGCCAGCGTGATGGGTCGCTATTTCCAGAATGCCACCCCTCAGCAGCGTTCGCGCTTCGCCAACGTATTTCGTCAGACCCTGATCGATACCTATACCAAGGGCCTGGTGACCTTCGACTATCGTGAGCTGCGCGTGCTTGACAGCCAGCGTCCGCCGCGCCACGAGGATCAGGCGTCGGTCTCCATGGAAGTGGTGGCGATGGATGGCACCGTCTATCCGGTCAGCTACACGCTGCGCCTGACCGACGGCCAGTGGAAGGTGGTCAACGTCATCGTCAACGGCATCAATCTGGGCCTGACCTTCCGCAATCAGTTCGATCAGGCCATGCGTGATCACGGCCGAGATTACGATGCGGTGATCGCTTCCTGGTCGCCGGAAATCGCCACCGAGGAGCTGGAGCAGGGTGGTGATGCATGAGCCGTCTGCTCGAGCGCGGCGGTATTGAGCTCGAGGCTGGCCCGGAAGGGCTGGCCGTCAGCGGCGACGTCGATTTCGACATTGCCGCACCGCTGGCCGAGGCCGGTAGCGCCTGGATCGCTGGGCAGCCCGCCGGAACCCGCATCGTGCTCGATCTGAGCGGCGTCGAGCGGGTGAGCAGCGCGGCCGTGAGCGTGCTGCTCGAGTGGACGCGCCAATCTCGCCGTGCCGGCGTCAAGATTCGCGAGGTTCGGCTTTCCGCTCCGCTGGCCCGGCTCACCCGGGTGGCGGGGCTCGACGAGCTCCTGCCGCTGGCCCCCTAAAGCTGGGCTCGGCCTGCAGGGTCTGTACCCGGCATCGCCAAGCGCGATGCTTTTCTTTACCATGTAGGGATTCTTGTTCCTGGCCGTGGCCCCGTTTGGGGCCGCGTGCCGCTCCATTCGTCCCACAGGAGTTTCGCTTTTCATGCAACCCAGTGACATCAAGGCGCTGCTCGAGGCGCGCCTCGAGGATTGCGATTTTTACATCCAGGGCGAGGGCTGCAATTTCCAGGTCATCGCCGTGGGCGAGGTCTTCGCTGGCCTGTCCCCGGTCAAGCGCCAGCAGCTGATCTATGGAGCGCTCTCCGAAGAGATCGCCTCCGGTGCCGTACATGCCGTAAGCATCAAGACCTATACGCCGGCGCAGTGGGCTAGTGCGCCTGAGAACGTGGCTTCACCCGGCCAGGGTGCCTGACGGTCGAGATACATGGACAAGCTGATCATTACCGGCAACGGGCCCGTCGACGGCGAGGTCTGGGCCAGCGGTGCCAAGAACGCGGCGCTGCCTATCCTTTGCGCTACCCTGCTGGCCGACGAGCCAGTGACCATCGGTAACCTGCCGCATCTTCAGGACATCACCACCACCCTCGAGCTGCTCGGGCGCATGGGCGTCGAGCCGGTGATGGGCGAGAAGATGACCATTCAGCTTGACGGCTCCCAGGTGCGCGATTGCCATGCTCCCTATGAGCTGGTCAAGAAGATGCGCGCTTCCATCTTGGTGCTCGGGCCTCTGTTGGCGCACTTCGGTCACGCCGACGTCTCGCTGCCGGGCGGCTGTGCCATCGGCTCGCGTCCGGTAGACCTGCACATCCGCGGCCTCGAGGCGATGGGGGCGGAGATCCGTGTCGAAGGCGGTTACGTGCGCGCCCGCGTCGACGGCCGGCTCAAGGGCGCCACCATCTTCTTCGATACCGTGACCGTCACCGGCACCGAGAACCTGCTGATGGCCGCAACGCTGGCCGAGGGCACCACGGTTCTGGAGAACGCGGCCCGGGAGCCCGAGGTGGTGGATCTGGCCGAGTGTCTGATCAAGATGGGCGCCAAGATCAGCGGCCACGGCAGCAACAACATCGTCATCGAAGGCGTCGAGCGCCTGCATGGTGCCTATCATGACGTCATGCCCGACCGTATCGAGACCGGCACCTTCCTGGTCGCCGCCGCCCTGTCGCGGGGGCGGGTACGGGTGCGCAACACCCGCGCCGACATTCTCGAATCGGTGCTGGCCAAGCTGGAGGAGGCCGGGGCGAAGATCGCTCACGGCGACGGCTGGATCGAGCTCGACATGGAAGGTCGCCGCCCGCGGCCGGTCAATATTCGCACCGCGCCGTACCCGGGCTTCCCGACCGACATGCAGGCTCAGTTCGTGGCGCTCAATGCGGTTGCCGACGGCACCTCACGCGTGGTCGAGACCATCTTCGAGAATCGCTTCATGCACGTTCAGGAACTGAACCGCATGGGGGCGAAGATCGCGCTCGAGGGCAATACCGCCATGATCACCGGGGTCGAGCACCTCTCCGGCGCACCGGTGATGGCGACCGACCTGCGGGCGTCAGCCTCGCTGGTGATCGCAGCCATGATGGCCGAGGGCGAGACCCTGGTCGATCGCATCTACCACATCGATCGCGGCTACGAGTGCATCGAAGAGAAGCTGCAGCTGCTGGGCGCCCGGATTCGCCGTATCCCCGGCTGAGCGGGCAGGCGATTCGACCAGCGTTGACCATAGGCGAGAGCATGAGCAAGCAACTGATCCTGGCCCTGTCGAAGGGCCGTATTCTCGACGAGACCCTGCCGCTGCTGGCGGATGCCGGCATCGTGCCGGCCGAGGACCTGAGCAAGAGCCGCAAGCTGCTGTTCGACACCAACCTCGACGACGTCAAGCTGGTGATCATTCGCGCCACCGACGTGCCGACCTACGTTCAGATGGGGGCCGCCGATCTCGGCGTGGCGGGCAAGGACGTGCTGCTCGAGCACGGTGCCGAAGGGCTATATGAGCCGCTCGATCTGGAAATCGCCAAGTGCAAGCTGATGACCGCCGGCATCGACGGCGCCAAGCCGGCGCGCGCGCGCCGGCGGGTGGCGACCAAGTTCGTCAACGTGGCGCGCCGCTACTACGCCGAGCAGGGCATCCAGGCGGAGGTCATCAAGCTCTACGGGGCGATGGAGCTGGCACCGCTGATGAATCTGGCCGACGAGATCGTCGACATCGTCGATACCGGCAATACCCTGCGCGCCAACGGCATGTCGCCACGGGAGCTGATCGCGCCGATCAGCACGCGGCTGGTCGTCAACAAGGCCGCCATGACCATGAAGCACGAACGCCTCAAGCCGTTGCTTGCGCGCCTCTCCCAGGCGGTGGAGCGGCGCCGTCCGGCGGCAGAGCTTCCCGCCGGCTGAGCCGCGAACAAGACCACATCTCTTCTAGGAGGCGAATGCGAACATGAGCGAAACCCTGGCAGGATCCGTCGACCTGGCCCGCCTTTCCACCCGCGACGGCGACTTCGATGCCCGTCTCGACGCGCTGCTGGCCTGGGAGGGCGTGTCCGATGCCGAGGTTCAGGGGCGGGTGGCAGAGATCATCGCTGCGGTGAAGGAGCGTGGCGATGCGGCATTGGTGGAGTACACCCAGCGCTTCGATCGTCTGTCGGTGGGCAGCATGGCCGAGCTTACCCTGGGGGCCGACAGGCTGGAGCAGGCCTATCGCGGTCTGCCCGAGCAGCAGCGTGACGCCCTGGCCCAGGCTGCCGAACGCATTCGCCTCTATCACGAGCGTCAGAAGCCTGAATCATGGTCCTACACCGAGGCTGACGGCAGCGTGCTGGGCCAGCAGGTGATGCCCCTCGACCGGGCTGGCATCTACGTGCCCGGCGGCAAGGCAGCCTATCCCTCCTCTGTGTTGATGAATGCCATCCCGGCTCATGTGGCGGGAGTGCGGGAAATCGTCATGGTGGTGCCGACCCCCGACGGCGTGCTCAATGAGCTGGTGCTGGCGGCGGCCCACCTCGCCGGCGTGGACCACGTCTTCACCATCGGCGGCGCCCAGGCGGTGGCGGCGCTGGCCTATGGCACCGAGAGCGTGCCGCGGGTCGACAAGATCGTGGGGCCGGGCAACATCTACGTGGCTACCGCCAAGCGGGCGGTGTTCGGCCAGGTGGGTATCGACATGATCGCCGGGCCGTCGGAGATCCTGGTCGTCTCCGACGGTGGCACCGATCCCGACTGGTTGGCCATGGACCTGTTCTCCCAGGCCGAGCATGACGAGGACGCCCAGGCGCTGCTGGTGAGCTGGGACGCGTCCCATCTGGATCAGGTCGAGGCGGCCATCGCGCGCTTGCTGCCGACCCTGGAGCGTGAGGCGATCGTGCGCGAGTCGCTGGCGCGGCGTGGTGCGTTGATTCACTGTCGTGACCGCGACGAGGCCGTGCAACTGATCAATCGCATCGCCCCGGAGCACCTGGAGCTCTCCCTGGCCGACCCCGAGGCAATGCTGCCGCAGGTGCGCCACGCCGGTGCCATCTTCATGGGGCGCTACACGGCCGAGGCGCTGGGCGACTACTGCGCCGGCCCCAACCACGTGCTGCCGACCTCCGGTACGGCGCGCTTCTCCTCGCCGCTGGGAGTCTACGATTTCCAGAAGCGCTCTTCGATCATTCACTGCTCGGAGGCGGGGGCGTCGACGCTGGGTCGCGTGGCGTCGGTGCTGGCGCGGGGTGAGTCGCTGACGGCCCATGCACGCTCTGCCGAGTATCGCATCAAGGGTCGCTAGCAAGGAGCCTGGCGCGTCCCAGTCCAAGGGCGCTGGGGCATCGCATCAGCCACGACCCCTCAGCGCTCGGGGCGCCGGCTCGGCGGGAGCGGGCGCTCGCCCACCTCCAGATCCACGGTGAAGGTCTCGCCGCTGCGCACCAGTGTCAGCGGCAGGGTCGCGCCTGGCTGTATGGCGGCGATATCGCTCATGGCGGCACGTGCATCGAGGATGGGGCGTCCATCGACCTCGAGCAGGACGTCGCCGGGCCGCAGGCCGGCCTCCGCCGCGGGCCCCTCGGGAACGACGCCGGAGATGACCACGCCGCGCGGCGCCACCAGGCCGAAGGAGGCGGCCAGGTCCTGTGTCATTTCCTGGGCTTCGACGCCCAGCCAGCCGCGGATGACCCGCCCCTGTGTCACCAGATCGTCCAGGATGGTGCTGGCCAGCCGCATGGGGATGGCGAAGCCGACCCCTTGGGAGCCGCCCGTGCGCGAGAAGATGGCGGTATTGATACCGACCAGCGCGCCTTCGGCATTGACCAGTGCGCCGCCCGAGTTGCCCGGGTTGATGGCGGCATCGGTCTGGATGAAGTCCTCGTAGGCGCTCAGGCCGAGGTGGCTGCGCCCCGTGGCACTGATGATGCCCATGGTCACCGTCTGGCCCACGCCGAAGGGATTGCCGATAGCCATGGCGATGTCGCCCACCGCCACGTCGTTGGTATCGGAGATCTCGATCACCGGCAGGTTGTCCAGCTCGATACGCAACACGGCCAGGTCGCTCTCGGGGTCGGTGCCGATTACCTCCGCCAGGGTTTCCCTGCCGTCGCGCAGAGCCACCTGAATCTCGTCGGCGCCGTCGATGACATGATGGTTGGTCAGCACATAGCCATCCTCGCTGACGATGACGCCCGAACCGAGGCTCGACAGCAGGCGCTGTTGGGTGGGCAGGTCGTCGCCGAAGAACTGACGGAAGAACGGGTCCGACATCAGCGGATGCTCCTCGCGCGCCACCACCCGCGTAGAGTAGATGTTGACCACGGCCGGGGCCGCCTTCTCCACGGCCTCTGAATAGCTCACCGGGCCCTGCTGGCGCGAAAGCGGGGCGGCTTGCTGCAGCTCGGGGGCCGGGCGTGTCTGCGGTTGTACTGCCGCGGGTTGGCTTGGCTGGGCAGGCGTTTGCGGTGCCGAGGGGCCTTGGAGTAGCTGGGGAAAGGTATTCAGCAGCACGATGGCCAGCAGCACACCGATGAGAACGGGTAGGGCGTAGGCTATGAGAGAACGTCGCATGCGGCGTTTCCTGGTCGGCGGTGGTCGATGGTACCCCGCTCAGTCGTTACAATGACGTAATTGTAACATCGACTTCGAAGCGCTGTCCGGGAGGCACGATGATTTTGCGTAACGACCTGGTGCGGGCCTGCGATACCTTGCTCGCTGCGGCCGCCTTCAAGGATTACACCGTCAACGGACTCCAGGTGGCGGGGCGTGAAGAGGTGCGGCGTGTAATGAGTGGCGTCACGGCCTGTCAGGCGCTGCTCGACGAGGCGGTGGCGTGGGGTGCCGATCTGCTGCTGGTGCATCACGGCTATTTCTGGAAGAACGAGCCGGTGCCGATCACCGGTATCAAGCAGCAGCGCATCCGCACGCTGCTGCTCAATGACATCAACCTTCTGGCCTACCACCTGCCACTCGATGCCCATGCGGAGCTCGGCAACAACGCCGAGCTCGGCCGGCTGCTCGGCTTTCAGGTGGACGGCTGCGCCGACGGTGAGCTGGGGCAGGGGTTGGTGTGGCTTGGCGGCTTGCCGCAAGCCGCGACGCCGGCTGCGCTGGCGCGCCAAGTCGGAGAGCGGTTGGGGCGCGAGCCGCTGCTCATCGAGGCGCCCGGTGGGCATGCGATTCGGCGTGTGGCCTGGTGCACCGGCGGGGCGCAGGACATGATCACCCAGGCCTGGGAAGCCGGGGCCGATGCCTTCGTCTCCGGCGAGATCTCCGAGCGCACAACGCATCTCGCGCGTGAACTCGGGATCCACTATCTGGCAGCTGGCCATCACGCCACCGAGCGCTATGGCGTCCAGGCACTGGGAGGCTGGATCGCTCGGGAGTTCGGGGTCGAGCATCGCTTCGTCGATATCGACAACCCCGCCTGACGGGATAACGCTAACCCCGGTGGCGGCGGTCAGTAGCGGGGCGGCTGAGGCAGCTCGCTCTTGTCCTGGTTGGATTTCAGGCCGAAATCTTCCGACAGGGTGCCGCCGGAGCCGTCGGCATAGTCGCGGGGGGCCGGTATCTCGTCGCTCTCTGCGCCGGTCAGGGCCGGCTGGTCGGCAGCCTTGAGCTGCCGGCTCTTCACCGGCTCGCAGTTCAGCGTGCTGGCATCTTCGGTCAGGCGATGCTCGAGGGTGCGCATCTCGCGCTGGATGTTGCTCACCATCATGCTCACCTGGCTGAAGTGCTCGTCCAGGCCCTCCCGCACCACGCCCAGCTCGCGCTCACGTTCGGCCAGCTGGCGTCGTAGCTCCTGCAGCTGGGTCGATGAGGTGGCGAGCATGCGATAGCCAAAGGCGCCGATGCCGAGGCCGGCCAGCAGGCTGACGATAGCCACGATCCAGTTCACATTGCCGTAATCCACGAAATTCTCCTGATGCTGATACACGCCGCTGCCAGAGGTCTGACCGGTTCGGCGCACGAGACTTGTCTGGCTGGCCCATTATAGAAGCGTTGGCTGTTGGCGGGTCAACGATCATCGGTCTGCCGCGAGCGGGCGTTTTTGCTTCGCACGCTGGCGGCGATGCGTATAATGCGTTGCCTGAAACGCCATGAGCAGAGATCACCAAGGAAACTTCCATGTGCGCGACCGTGCCCCAAACGGAGAACCGCTCGGCTGCTGCCGGCACGCCGCTGGCGCGTTACCGGGCCGACCTCGAGCGCGATGACTTCCACTTCGACCCGGCCCAGGAGCAGGCGGTAGAGCATCTGCAGCGGCTCTACGACCAGCTGGTGGCTTCGCCCAGGACCGAGCCGCTCTCGGTGACCACCGGTCGCGGGCTGAAGTCCAAGATGGCCGGCCTGTTCGGCAAGCGCGACAAGGTGTCGCCACAGCCGGCGCTGCCGGCCATCCAGGGGCTCTACTTCTGGGGTGGGGTCGGGCGCGGCAAGACCTATCTCGTCGATACCTTTCATGCCTCCCTGCCGTTTCCCGACAAGATGCGCACCCACTTTCACCGTTTCATGCAGCGGGTGCACAACGAGCTCGAGCACTACAAGGGGGAGAAGAATCCGCTGACCCTGATTGCCGGCAAGTTCGCCGCCGAGGCCAGGGTGATCTGCTTCGACGAGTTCTTCGTCAAAGACATCACCGACGCCATGATTCTGGCCAATCTGCTCGAGGCGCTGTTCGAGCGCGGTGTGGTGCTGGTGGCGACGTCCAACATCGTGCCCGACGAGCTGTACAAGGATGGGTTGCAGCGCGCACGCTTCCTGCCGGCCATCGACCTGATCAAGCGGCACTGCCGGGTGGTCAACGTCGACTCGGGCATCGATTACCGTCTGCGCGCCCTGAAGCGCGCCGAGATTTTCCATGCGCCCCTGGACGAGGCGGCAGAGAGTGAGCTCGCTCGCAGCTTTTGTGAGGTTGCCGGGCATGCCGGCGAAACCGACGTGCCGATCGAAGTCAATCATCGTATTCTGCACGCCCGCCGGCTGCATGAGGATGTGGTCTGGTTCGAGTTCCGTGAGCTGTGCGACGGGCCGCGCAGCCAGAACGACTACATCGAGCTGGCTCGCGAATTTCATACCGTGCTGGTTTCCAACGTGACGCGCATGAGTGCGGCCACCGACGACCAGGCACGACGCTTCATCAACATGGTGGACGAGTTCTACGACCGTGGGGTCAAGCTGCTGATGTCGGCCGAGGTGCCCGCCGAGGCACTGTATGCCAATGGACGCCTGGAATTCGAGTTCCAGCGTACCCTGTCGCGGCTGCAGGAGATGCAGTCCCACGAATACCTGGCCCTGGCGCACAAGCCGTGAGCTCCATGGTGGCGATAGTGCTTTAAACAGGGGGCGCAGTTCATGTAGAATACGCGCTCCTCGACCGTTGTCGCTTCCTGACGAGGCGACAACCAAGAAAAATAGGGATGATCCTGACCGCACTTCGTTGCGCTGGGTCCAATACACTTGTTTGATTTTGTGGTGATTTCTCCATGAAAACGTTCACTGCTAAGCCGCAGTCCGTGCAGCGCGACTGGTATGTCGTCGACGCGGCGGACAAGACGCTCGGCCGTCTGGCTACCGAAATCGCTCGTCGCCTGCGCGGCAAGCACAAGCCCGAGTTCACCCCTCATGTGGATACCGGCGACTATATCGTCGTGATCAACGCCGAGAAGGTGAAGGTCACCGGCAACAAGGCCAAGGCCAAGACTTATTACCGTCACACCGGTTACCCGGGTGGCCTGCGCTCCATGAACTTCGAGAAGATGATTGCGCACGCTCCCGAGCGCGTGATCGAGTCTGCCGTCAAGGGCATGCTGCCGAAGGGTCCGCTGGGGCGCGCCATGTACACCAAGCTCAAGGTCTACGCCGGCGCCGAGCACCCGCACGCCGCCCAGCAGCCGCAAGAACTGAACATCTGAGGGGATCATCACCATGGCACAGCAGTATTACGGTACCGGGCGCCGCAAGACTTCCACAGCCCGTGTTTTCCTCAAGCCGGGCACCGGCAAGATCACCGTCAACGATCGTGAGCTGGATCAGTATTTCGGTCGCGTTACCGGCCGCATGGTGGTGCGTCAGCCCCTCGAGCTGACCGAGACCACCGGTCAGTTCGATGTCTTCGTCACCGTCAAGGGTGGCGGCGGTTCTGCTCAGGCCGGCGCCATTCGTCACGGCATCACTCGCGCACTGATGGAGTACAACGAGGACTTCCGTCCGGCCCTGCGTGCCGCCGGCTACGTCACTCGTGACGCTCGCCAGGTGGAGCGTAAGAAGGTCGGCCTGCGCAAGGCGCGCCGTCGTCCGCAGTTCTCCAAGCGCTGATTTTTACTCAGTCGCTGGCGAAAAAGCCCGGGCCAATGCCCGGGTTTTTTTATTTTTTAATTCAAGAGATTGCAAAAAGAATTCCACCTTGGTCAGGGCCGCTTCGTCTTGTGCGAAGCGGCCCGATTCCTTAATATGTATCGGATTTTTAGTATCCGTGGTAGCGGAATTCAATCCGTGCGGTATCAACGGGTAAGCTGATGGGAGAAACCAGAAGATGGCAGACAACGGCGTGAACAAAGGGCGGCGCCGACTGCTCCTGGGTGCCACCACCGTCGTAGGGGCGGTGGGTGCCGTGGGAGTGGCGGTTCCCTTTGTGGCTTCCTGGCAGCCGAGTGCCAGGGCAAGGGCGGCCGGTGCGCCGGTTCAAGCGGACATTTCCAAGCTCGAGCCTGGGCAGCGCATGACCGTGGAGTGGCGTGGACGTCCGGTATGGATCGTCATGCGCACCCCCGACATGATCGAGCGCACCGAGAACTTCGATCCTGCACGCCTGGCCGACCCCGATTCTCAAGTGCAGCAGCAGCCTGCGTACGTATCAGGGCCGCTGCGCTCCATCAGGCCCGAGATTTCCGTATTGATCGGCATCTGTACCCATCTGGGCTGCTCGCCGCTTTTCCGCCCCAGTCCGGACGATGTCGACATGACAGCCTGGCCGGGCGGTTACTTCTGCCCCTGCCACGGCTCCTACTTCGACCTCGCGGGCCGGGTATTCCGCAACGTGCCGGCGCCGGCCAATCTCGAGGTGCCGCCATACCGCTTTGAAACCGACGATATCATTATCATCGGCGAAGATCAGGAGACTGCGTGATGGGTAATCCGAATCGGGTCAAGGCGGAAAGCGGCTTCATGCGCTGGGTGGACGATCGCTTTCCCGCCACGCAAATGTGGCAAGATCATCTGAGTCAATATTACGCGCCCAGGAATTTCAACTTCTGGTACTTCTTCGGTTCGCTGGCACTGCTGGTGCTGGTCAACCAGATTCTCACCGGTGTCTGGCTCACCATGAGCTACAACCCTTCCGGTGAGGGGGCCTTCGCTTCCGTCGAGTACATCATGCGCGACGTGGAGTATGGCTGGCTGATCCGCTACATGCACTCCACCGGGGCTTCGGCCTTCTTCGTGGTGATCTACCTGCACATGTTCCGCGCCCTGCTGTACGGATCCTACAAGGCGCCGCGCGAGCTGGTGTGGATCTTCGGCATGGCCATCTATCTGCTGCTGATGGCGGAAGCCTTCATGGGTTACCTGCTGCCCTGGGGTCAGATGTCCTACTGGGGGGCTCAGGTCATCATCTCGCTGTTTGCCACCATTCCCTTCGTCGGTCCCGACCTGGCCCAGTGGATTCGTGGCGATTATCTCATCTCCGGTATCACGCTCAACCGCTTCTTCGCCCTGCACGTGGTGGCGTTGCCCATCGTGATTCTGGCATTGGTGGTGCTGCACCTGATCGCCCTGCACGAGGTGGGTTCGAACAACCCCGACGGCATCGACATCAAGGCCAAGAAGGACGAGAGCGGCAAGCCGCTGGACGGTATTCCGTTCCATCCGTACTACACCGTCAAGGACGTGTTCGGCGTGGCCGTGTTCCTGTTCGTCTTCGCGGCGGTGATCTTCTACTTCCCCGAGGGTGGCGGTTACTTCCTCGAGCGGCCGAACTTCGAGCCGGCCAACCCGATGGTGACGCCAGACCATATCGCGCCGGTGTGGTACTTCACGCCCTTCTACGCGATTCTGCGAGCCATCACCTTCGACATTGGGCCTCTGCAGGCCGAGTTCCTCGGTGTGGTCTTCATGGGTGGCGCCATCGCCGTGCTGTTCGTCCTGCCGTGGCTCGATCGCAGCCCGGTGAACTCCATGCGCTACAAGGGCTGGCTGTCGCGCATCGCGCTGGCGCTGTTCGCCATCAGCTTCGTGGTCCTGGGCGTTCTCGGCGCGCTGCCGGCCACGCAGCTGCGTACCATCGTGGCGCAGTTGTGCACGGTGATCTACTTCGCCTTCTTCCTGCTGATGCCGTTCTACACCAGGATGGAGAAGACCAAACCCGTTCCGGAGAGGGTGACTGGCTAATGAAAAAGCAACTGTTCGCACTGCTCTTCGCGCTGGTGCCCTTCGCTGCCATGGCGGCGCCGATGCCCGACGTGCCGTATTCGATGACGCCGGACCTGCGTAACGAGGCGTCACTGCAGCGTGGCATGCAGCTCTACGTCAACTACTGCATGGGCTGTCACTCTCTGGAGCATCAGCGCTTCGCGCGTGCCGCCGAAGACTTCGGCATGCCTCAGGACCTGGTCGAAGAGAATCTGATCTTCTCTGCCGATCTGGCCTACAACGACCAGATGCTCACGGCCATGACCCGCGGTGACGGCGACAGCTGGTTCGGTGCGGCAGCGCCTGATCTGACGCTGCACGGCCGTCTGCGTGGAGCCGACTGGATCTACTCCTACCTGCTGACCTTCTATCGCGACCCTGACCGTCCCAACGGGGTCAACAACGAGGTCTTCGACATGGTGGCCATGCCCAACGTGCTCGAGCCGCTGCAGGGCGTTCAGGAGAAGGTCTGCGCTCAGACCGATCGTCCCATCGAAGGCGCCGAGCTCGATCCGCTGACCGGCAAGTATCAGTCCTGCGACGTGCTCCAGGTGACTCGCCCCGGCAGCATGGAGCCGGACGAGTTCAGAGAGGCGGTCTACGACCTGACCAACTTCCTGGCTTACGTGGGCGAGCCCTCCAAGCTGCAGGCGCAGGTGCTGGGTCCGAAGGTGCTGATCTTCATCTTCATCTTCGGTGTGCTGGCGTACCTGCTCAAGCGTGAGTATTGGCGCGACATTCACTGATTCGATTGAATCGGCAGGTTGTGCCGCAGGGGGCGTATGGCTATCGGGTCATGCGCCCCCTGTGTGTTCTTCTGAGTCCGCATTGCATGGCACGCCCCCGAGCTCGGGGTGTCGTGCTATCATGCGGGTTCGAATTGATGCGAGGATTGTTACATGGGTGTAGTGGCCAAGCGGTCATCGATGATCTTCTATTCGGGAAGCGATGACCACTTCAGTCATCGCGTGCGCATTGTGCTCGCCGAGAAGGGCGTGGCGGTCGATATTCTCGAGGTTAGCGGCGATCAGCGCCCCGAGGAGCTCGCCGACATGAATCCCTACAATAGCGTGCCGACCCTGGTCGATCGCGATCTGGTGCTCTACGAATCCAAGGTCATGATGGAGTACCTTGACGAGCGCTTTCCTCATCCGCCGTTGCTGCCGGTCTATCCCGTCGCGCGGGCACAAAGTCGTCTCTGGATGCATCGCATCGAGCGTGAATGGTGCCCGCTCGTCGAACAGATCGAGAGCGGCGCCAAGAAGGACGTGGAAAAGGCGCGCAAGGAGCTGCGCGAAAGCCTGGTCGGCATTTCGCCGATCTTCGAGGACGTTCCGTTCTTCATGAGCGAGGAGTTCTCGCTGGTGGACTGCTGTATTGCACCGATCCTCTGGCGTCTCCCCGTGCTTGGTATCGAGCTGCCGGAAAAGCAGGTGAAGCCGCTCGTGACCTACATGGAACGCCTGTTCGAGCGTGACTCCTTCGTATCGTCATTGAGCGAGAACGAGCGCGAAATGCGCACCTGAACCAGGCGTCGGCCTGGCCGACGCCGCCACAATGGAGGAGGGCAGAACCCATGTTGTCGAGCCGTCCCTATCTTGCCAGAGGGCTCTATGAGTGGCTTCTGGACAATGAGCAAACGCCCTACATCGTGGTGGATGCCGAGCAGCCGGGCGTCAGCGTACCTCGCCAGTTCGTGCAGAACGGTCAGATCGTGCTGAATGTCGGGCCGACCGCCGTACGTGACCTGCACATCGAGAACGATGCCATCCGCTTTCATGCACGCTTTGGCGGGCAGCCAATGCAAGTGGTGGTGCCGATGCCGGCGCTGGTGGCGATCTACGCCAAGGAGAATGGCGTGGGGATGGTCTTCGGTCACGAGCCCGCCATGCCGATGCCGCAGGGGGAGGAGTCGGCCACCGACGCCAAGCCCGAGCTCAGCAGCATCGACACACCCGAAAGGGAGGGCGAAGGCTCCACCTCTGAGTCCGGTCCTGCAGGCAAGAAGCCTTCTCGCAAGCGTCCGTCGCTGCGCGTGATCAAGTGATTGCGTGACATGCGTCACACGTCGATGTGACGCGAATGAGCAGAAACGCAGAACGGCAGGCCATGGGCCTGCCGTTCTGCGTTTCGATGCGAGCAGCGTGTGGTATCAATCGAGGTAGTCGAAGACCTTGACGATGCGCTGGATGCCGCCGACATCGGCAACGGCGTTGACGATGCGGTCTGATTCGGCTCTTCTGACGATGCCCATGATGTAGACCGTGGCGTTCTCGGTCACGAAGCGCAGTCGGCTGGTGTCGATGCTCTGATCGGCGGCCAGGGTGGTGCGGATACGGGTATTGATCCAGGTATCGGACAGACGCTGGCTTGCCGGCAGGTTGGCAGACACCGACAGCTCGTTGTGCACGTCGCGCACGTTGCGGACCTCGAGGGCCACTTCGCTGGCGCGCTGTTTCAGCTCTTCGCTGGGCACCTGGCCGGTGAGCAGTACGATGCCGTTGTAGCTGTCGACGTTGATGCGCGCATCGCCGAGCCGTGCATCGGTGCGGCGCAGGTTATGAGCGATCTTGGTCTCGATGCTCTCGTCTTCCACCTGGGCGCCCAGGGTGCGCTTGCCGTAGTTCTCGTCGATGGTGCCGGGGTTGGCGACGCCGGTGACGGTGGTGCAACCGGCAAGGGTAATGGCCAGTGCGGTCAGAAGGGTGGCGATCAGTCTTGTCGAGGTCATGGGATTACTCGCTGGTACCGAAGAGTTGTTCATCGATGAGGTCGCACAGGCAGTGTATCACCAAGAGATGAACTTCCTGGATGCGTGCCGTTGAAGTGGCAGGAACGCGGATTTCGCAGTCGTCCTGCCCCAGCAGGGAAGCCATGTCGCCGCCGTCGCGACCGGTGAGGGCGACGACGGCCATGTCGCGGTCGTGGGCGGCCTGTATGGCCTGGATGACGTTACCCGAGTTGCCGCTGGTGGAGATGGCGAGCAGGATGTCGCCGGGCTGCCCCAAGGCTCTCACCTGCTTGGAGAAGACTTCGCTGTAGCTGTAGTCGTTGGCGATGGAGGTCAGCGTCGAAGTATCGGTAGTCAATGCCAGGGCCGGCAGGCTGGGCCGCTCACGCTCGAAGCGGTTGAGCAGCTCGGAGGAGAAGTGCTGGCTGTCGCCGGCGCTGCCGCCATTGCCGCAGGCTAGGATCTTGCCTTCGTTGACCAGGCATTGAACCATCATCTGGCTGGCTACCTCGATGAAGGGAGGTAGCACCTCGCTGGCATAGGTCTTGGTATCGATGCTGGCGTTGAAGTGGCCGAGTATGCGTTGCTGATAGTCCATTCTGTCAAAGTCCTGGTCGCGGGACATGGTACGAGCTGGTGGTCAGAACGCTTCGAAAGCGCCCTGCACCCATTCGAAATCAAGCAAGGGCGGGGTGCCGGTCACTGCCAGCACGTCGAAACGGCAGGGACATGATAGCCGGTTGCGGGCCAGATAAAAACGCGCGGCATGGACCAGCCTGCGCTGCTTGGCCCGGGTGACGGTCTCGAGAGGATGGCCGTGGCGGGTGTCGGCGCGATGACGCACCTCCACGAAGACCAGTGTCTCGCCGTCGCTCATCACCAGATCGAGCTCACCGCCCTTGAACTGCTGGTTGCTGGCGATGAGCTTGAGCCCTCTGCCCGCAAGCCATTCGGCACCCAGGCGCTCGACACGAGCGCCGCGGGCCCGGGCATCAGTTGAGCTGGCCATTGTCGAGAAGGTCGCCGTCGAGTAGTTCGAAGCTCAGGATCGGGCGCGGTACGCCACGCTCGAAGCGTGCCCATGGCAGCCGGCGCTCGATGCGACCGTCACGCCCTGGCAGCAGCAAGCCGGTAGCGCCGAACAGCTCGCTCTCTGGCAGCAACTGGAACTGGGGCAGCCTGCGTGCCAGCTCATAGGCATCGACGCCCATTGCCATCAGGCGGAAGGTGGAGGGGTCGGAGTCTTCGCGCAGATCCTGGAAGCTGGCCAGGTAAGGTAGCGCCTCGACGCCGCCGACCGCTGCATCGGGGATCTGCCAGGGAATGTCGACGAAGAAGACGTCATCGAGGTCGTGGTCGAGCAGCGGCTGCGGGCGCCCCTCGTACAGGTGCGAGGTGGCGTAGATGGGCAGGTTGGCGGCGTCGATATAGTCGAGATTCGGCGGAACCTGGCGGGCGTAGCTGGGCAAGGCCAGCAGGAACAGCATGTCCGGACGGCCGCCGGAAAGTGCCCGACGAGTGCTTTCGGTGGCGGAGCCGCGGGGGTCGTAGGTGACGGCGTTGGTGACGATGCCGTCGAGTCGGCTCCACTCCTGCTGGAAGGCGCGGCCGACCCGGGTGCCCCACTCGTTGTCGGGTACCATCATGGCAGCGCGACGGTGGCCGTCCTCACGGGCGCGACGGGCTACCTGGCGCGCTTCGTCCTCTGCCGACAATCCGTACTGAAACAGGCCTTGCGCCTGGTTCATGTCGCCGTGGCCGTAATTGAGCGCCAGTGTCGGCAGCGGTACGCGGTCGCGATTCTCGAGTTCGGTGACCTCATCCTTGTCGAGAGGGCCGATGACCACCTGGGCACCGATGTCGCGCGCTTCGGCGTAGAGAGCATCGAGGTTGCCGTGACTGGCGTCGATGAACGAGAGGCGCAGGCCGCCGTTGCGCTCCGAGCTGTGCATGTGGTGCATGCGCATGCCGGCGCGGATCGACTCGGCGACGCTGCTCAGCGGGCCCGATTCGGGAAGGAAGACGGCAATGTGGCGAACTTCCCGGCCGCGCAGTTCGCGCAGGGCGAGCAGCTCCGAGGGCACGTCGCGGGCTGCCGGGTGTCGGGCATTGCGCTCGCGCCAGGTTTCCAGATTCGACAGCAGGCGCTCGATGTCGCCATCGCTTTCACGCACCAGGCTGGCAAGACTCAGCCAGCCCAGGGTCAGTTCGTCGGCGCCTTCGCGCAGGCTGGCCAGTTCGCTGGCGTCGAGCCGGGAGAGCGAGTTCCAGATGGGATCGTTGAGT
Source organism: Halomonas sp. KM-1 (assembly GCF_000246875.1). Lineage (NCBI taxonomy): Bacteria > Pseudomonadati > Pseudomonadota > Gammaproteobacteria > Oceanospirillales > Halomonadaceae > Halomonas > Halomonas sp. KM-1. The sequence continues at coordinate 40,528 of NZ_BAEU01000141.1, read as the reverse complement.
ACTTCACGCTCGGTGCGGGCCTGAACGTACATCAGCATGTCGGCGGCGGCGCGATGTTCGTCGACCTGGCCAAGCGCCAGCCCCAGACGCTCGCGCAGGATCAGGCCGGCATCGCGGGGGAAGTCGATCTCGTCGAGCAGTTGCCCGGCCTGGATCACCGCCCAGGGCTCGTTGAGCTCGTTGCCAAGCTCCGACAGCAGCATGGCCCACTGCAGCCGGTATTCGGCGGGCAACTGGCTGTCGTCGATCTCGCTGGAGATCTGCAGTGCCTGGGTGCGCTGCCCCTGGCGTGCTAGGATGTCGGCCGCTTCGAGTCGGCTGCGCGCGGCCTCTTCGGGTGCCTGCTGCTGTGCCTGCCGCAGGAGCTGCTCGGGGTCGTCGACGGGAGCTCGCTCGACGATGCCGGGAGGAGCGCAGCCAGCCACCAGGAGGGCGAGGAGCGCGGTGGCCAGCAGGCCGCGGGGCATCTTTAGCATGAATCCTTCCTTGTCTCGGGCTCGGAGCGGCGTTCGTCTGCCTCGGGAGTCGACCCTTCATCTCGCACGGGCCAAGGCCGAAAAATCCCCCTGAGGAGTCGCCATGTCAGATATACATCTTGGTACATTGTACGTGGTCGCCACGCCGATTGGGAATCTGGAGGACCTGAGCCCCAGGGCGGCGAGGATACTGGGCGAGGTGGCGCTGGTTGCCGCCGAGGATACCCGTCATACGTCGCGGCTGTTGCGTCACCTGGGATTGTCGGTGGCCATGCTCTCGCTGCATGAGCACAACGAGGCGGCCCGGGTCGAGCAGATCGACCAGCGCCTCCTGGGCGGTGAAAGTATCGCTCTGGTGAGCGACGCGGGAACGCCGCTGATCAGCGATCCGGGTTTTGTGCTGGTGCGCGAGTTGCGGACGCGGGGGCGTCGCATCGTGCCGGTTCCCGGCGCCTGTGCGCTGGTGGCGGCGTTGTGTGCGTCCGGCTTGCCAACCGACCGCTTCCTGTTCCAGGGGTTCCTGCCGGCCAAGGGCGGGGCTCGTCGCCAGCGCCTGAAGGACCTGGCGACGCGGGAGGAGACGCTGGTCTTCTACGAGTCGCCGCACCGGATTCGCGACACGCTGACCGACATTGCCGCCGAGCTCGGTGCGCGCCGGCTGGTCCTGGCACGGGAGCTGACTAAGTCCTTCGAAACCTTTCTGGAAGGCGACGCCGAGACACTGCTGGCCCGGATGGAGGCCGACCCGGATCAGGCGCGGGGCGAGTTCGTGGTCATGGTGGCGGGGGCCGAGCCGAGAGAGAGCGCCGATGCGGCAAGCGTGGAGGCGCAGACTCTGCTTGCAGCGTTGCTGGACGAGGGCGTGGGGGTGAAACAGGCTGCGGCCGTAGCGGCAAGGCTGTTGGGCGGGGCGAAGAAAACCTGGTATGGCCAGGCCCAGGCGCTGAAGGAAGCCCGTTGATACGGGGCGGAAAGACATTGAGAGGCCACCGGCACGCTGGTATTCTTGCGCTCGGAGTCGGCCAGACGGTCGCCGCCGCATCGGCCCTGGTTGGTGCGGGGGAGGAAAGTCCGGGCTCCACAGGGCAGGGTGCCAGGTAACGCCTGGGCGGCGCGAGCCGACGGAAAGTGCAGCAGAGAGCAGACCGCCTACGTCTCCTTCGGGAGGCCGGCAAGGGTGAAAGGGTGCGGTAAGAGCGCACCGCGCGCCTGGTAACAGTGCGTGGCATGGTAAACCCCACCCGGAGCAAGACCAAATAGGAACCCTATGACGTGGCCCGCGTCGGGTTCGGGTAGGTTGCTGGAGGGTCGCGGTGACGCGGCTCCTAGATGAATGACTGTCCACGACAGAACCCGGCTTATCGGCCGACTCCCCCGATTCACAGCTAGCGCATCCGGGCTACCGGATGCGTCCCTACGAGTCCGAGACATCAGGAAAGCGCATGCCGCCATCCGCAGCTGAACCGAGCCGTCATGGCTTTCGTCATGCCAGCGTGCTACTGGATGGGGCCGTGGATGCTCTCGTGCACGATCCCGAGGGTGTCTATCTGGATGGCACCTTCGGGCGCGGCGGCCACTCCCGAGCCATCCTCGAGCGCTTGAGTCCAGAGGGCCGCCTGCTGGCCATCGACCGCGACCCCCAGGCCATTGCCGAGGCGCACACGCTGACGGATTCGCGCTTCGCCATCGAGCAGGGCGAGTTCGCCAATCTGGCCGAGATCGCACGCCGCCACGACCTCTTCGGCAAGCTGAATGGCGTGCTGCTGGACGTTGGCGTCTCCTCGCCGCAGTTGGACGACCCCGAACGGGGCTTCAGCTTCCTGCGTGACGGCCCCCTCGACATGCGCATGGACCCGACCCGTGGCGAGAGTGCCGCCGACTGGCTGGCGCGGGCCAGCGAAGCCGATATCGCGCAGGTGTTCAAGAGCTACGGCGAGGAGCGGTTCGCCAAACGTCTGGCCCGAGCCGTCGTGACGCGGCGTCTCGAAAAGCCCTTTCTGCGCACCGGCGATCTGGCCGAGGTGCTCAAGACGGCCCACCCTGCCTGGGAGAAAGGCAAGCATCCTGCCACGCGGGCCTTTCAGGCGCTGCGTATTCACATCAACGCCGAGCTCGAACAGTTGGATGCCGCCCTGGCTGGGGCGCTGGAGGCGCTGGCTCCCGGTGGTCATCTGGTGGTGATCAGTTTCCATTCGCTGGAGGATCGGCGGGTCAAGCGCTTCATCCGCGAACACGTGCGTGGCGACAGCGACCTGCCGCGGGGCGTGCCGGTACGGGAGGACCAGCTGCGCAGGCGGTTGGAGATGCTGGGCAAGGCGCAGCGCCCGTCGGCGGCTGAAGTCGACGCCAATCCGCGCGCGCGCAGCGCTGTGATGCGCGCTGCACGCAAGCTGGCCTGAGGAGCGGCATGATGCAAGGACGCCTGTCACCACGCATGCTGCGAGCCGCCTGGCCAGCGAACAGGCGCCCCAGTTGGCGGCTGCTGCTGGTCATCGGCCTGGTCCTGGCGTGCCTGATCACCGCCATGGCGGTGGTCAATACCAGCCATCAGACACGCGCCCAGTACGCGCGTCTGCAGCAGCTCGAGCGCGAGCGCGACCAGTTGCAGACGGAGTGGGGACAACTGCTGTTGGAGGAGAGTGCCTGGTCGTCGCCGGCGCGCATCGAGCGTCTGGCTGTCGAGCGGCTCGAGATGCGGCTTCCCCATGTCAACGAAGTCGAGGTCATCCGGCCATGAGTACGGATGTGCGCAATGGAGTGACACCGCGTCGGCGCCCGCCCATGGCGCCCATGGGTGGGCTGCGGTACGGCGTCGTGCTGGGAGTGGTGTTCATCGGCCTGTTGCTGCTGGCCGGACGTATCGTGACCCTGCACGTCTTCGACCGACCGTTCCTGCAGGGGCAGGGCGATGCGCGGATTCTGCGCACCGAGTCGCTCACCGCACACCGCGGCATGATTACCGATCGCAACGGCGAGCCGCTGGCCATCTCCACTCCGGTGGTGACGCTGTGGGCCAATCCCCAGGAGGTCCCCGAGGACCGTATCCAGCGGCTGATGCTCTCCCAGGCGCTGGGCATGCCACCCGACGATCTGGATGCCAGGCTGGAACGTTTCGCGGCGCGGGAGTTCATGTACCTGCGTCGCCAGCTCACCCCGGTTGCCGCACAGCGGGTCCTGGATCTGCGCGTTCCCGGCGTCTATGCCCAGCATGAATACAAGCGCTATTATCCCGCCGGCGAAGTGATTGCCCAGTTGCTGGGTGTGACCAACGTGGACGATATGGGCCAGGAGGGGGTTGAGCTTGCCTATCAGCCCTACCTGGCCGGCACCCCCGGGCAGCGCAGGGTGATCAAGGACCGCCGTGGCCGCCTGGTGCGGGATCTGGCTGTTCTGCGCGAGGCCCAGCCGGGAGGTGAGCTGACCCTTGCCATCGATCAACGGCTGCAGTACATGGCCTATCGCGAGCTCAAGGCAGCCGTGGCCGAGCACGATGCCGATGGCGGTGTGGTCGTGATGATGGATGCTCGCACCGGCGAAGTGCTGGCCATGGCCAATCAGCCCTCCTACAACCCCAACAACCGTGCCGGGCTGGACCCGCGGGGATTGCGCAACCAGGCCATTGTCGACGTCTTCGAACCCGGCTCGGTGGTGAAGCCTCTGGCCATGGCGGCCATCATGGAGAGCGGACGCTTCGACAGCGACATCGTGGTCGATACCTCGCCGGGGTGGATGCGCATCGACCGCTTCACCATTCGCGACATACGCAACTACGGCAGATTGGATCTGGCCGGCATTCTCGAAAAGTCGTCGAACATCGGCATGTCGAAGCTGGTGCTGCAACTGGACGATCCGCTGGTGCCCGACCTCTACCGTCGGCTGGGCTTTGGTCAGAGCACCGATACCGGCTTTCCCGGCGAGGCCGTAGGCCATATGCCGGCGCCTGTTCGCTGGTCACGCAGCCAGTGGGCAGCGCTCTCGTACGGTTATGGCCTATCGGTCTCCGCCTTGCAGCTGGCCAGCGCCTATACCGCCCTGGCCAACGGCGGGGTGCGCATGCCGCCTTCGCTGCTCAAGCTGAACGAGGCACCGATGGGAGAGCCGGCCATCGATCCTCAGGTGGCCCACGAGCTGCTGCGCATCATGGAGCAGTCCGTGCAGCCGACCACCGGCGGGCGGCGGGCGGCGGTGCCGGGCTATCGCGTGGCGGGCAAGACCGGTACGGTACGCAAGACCTCGGTGACAGGCTATGAAGAGAACGCCTATCGCAGCCTGTTTGCCGGCGTTGCCCCGGTGTCCGATCCGCGCATCGTCACTGTCGTCATGATCGACCACCCCCGGGCTGGAGATTTCTTCGGCGGTGCCGTGGCGGCGCCGGTCTTCTCGCGTGTCACGGGCAGCGCTCTGCGCCTGCTCGACGTGCCGCCGGATCAACGAACACAATGACAGCTGCCTTTCCTACGACAGAGGTGCGTCGATGCAGGTGAGTGCTTCCCGTCTACAGTTGGCTCTGCGCCGCTGCTGGCCCAATCTGACGATGCCGGAGTCGACCGGCGATGCTGCGTTGCGTCTGGTGCTCGACAGCCGTCTGGTCGAACCGGGCGATGTCTTCGTGGCCGTGCCCGGTGTGAGCGGAGACGGCCGTAGGTATCTGGGCCAGGCGCTGCAGGCGGGCGCCGTGCAGGTGCTCTACCATCTCGAACCGGGCGAATCGCTCCCTGACTCGGCCGAAGGGCAGCCGGTGCTGGGACTGCCGTTTCTGCGCCAGCGCCTGGGCGAGCTGGGGCAGTGGCTGTACGAAGTGCCGGAGACGCTGGAGCTGATCGGTGTTACCGGGACCAATGGCAAGAGCTCCGTGACTCACTATCTGGCCGAACTGAGTGCGGCCCTTGGTCGGGCGGCCGGGCTCATCGGCACGCTGGGCGTCGGGCGTCCCGGGCAGCTCACGGATACCGGGCTGACGACGCCGGGGCCGCTGATGCTGCAGGCGGCTCTCGGTGAGATGGCCGCAGGCGGTATCGGGCGGGTGGCCATGGAGGTGTCTTCCCATGCGCTTGAGCAGGACCGCCTCGAGGGCTGTCGGGTCATGGCCGCGGTGTTCACCAATCTCACTCGTGATCACCTGGATTATCACGGCAGCATGGCCGCCTATGCGGCGGCCAAGGCACGCCTGTTTCGTCGCTCCGAGCTGGAGTTGGCGGTGGTCAATGCCGACGACTCCCTTTCCGGTCTGATGCTGGCGGGTCTCAAGGGCGGGGTGCGCGTGCTGGCCGTCGGCGACGATCCGGCGGCGACGCTGCGCGTCGTCGACTGGAAGCCAAGCACGTCCGGCCAGCTGGCGCTGGTGGCGACGCCGGAGGGGGAGCATAGCCTCGAGCTGCCGCTGATGGGGCGGTTCAATCTCGACAACGTGCTGCTTGCCATTGCCACGCTCTATGGTCTCGGGGAAAGCCTGGAAGCGCTGTTCGCCGCGGCATCCGGGCTGACGCCCGTACCCGGACGCATGCAGCGCTTTGGCAGCGATGGCATGCCGACCGTGATCGTCGACTACGCCCATACTCCCGGAGCGCTGGAGAATGCGCTGGGCGCGCTGCGCCAGCATCTGCCCGGCAACGGTAAGTTGTGGTGTCTGTTCGGCTGCGGCGGTGATCGCGACAGCGGCAAGCGCCCGCTGATGGGAGCGGCGGCGGAGCGTCATGCCGACCGGCTGGTGATCACCGACGACAACCCCCGCAGTGAAGACCCCGCCGAGATACGTCAGCAGATATTTGCCGGCGTGTCGGCCGAGGCCAGCCAGCGTAGCGAGGTCGTGGCGGGGCGTAGCGAAGCCATTGCCCGCACCATCGCACAGGCCGACGCCAGCGATGTGGTACTGATCGCCGGCAAAGGCCACGAAACCTATCAGGAGGTCGCCGGCGTGCGTCATCCCTTCAGTGATGTCGCCGAGACCGAGTCGGCATTGGCCAGGCGCGAGGCAGGACAATGAGCGGATCAGGTCTCAAGACGCTTGCCGAGGTGGCCGCCGCGCTGGGTGTGAATGCGCCCCAGGGTGACGTTGCACTGGGAGATGTTGCACTGGGCGATATCGTCAGCGATACGCGCAGCCTGTCGCCGGGTAGCCTGTTCGTGGCACTGCGCGGCGAGCGCTTCGATGCCCACGACTTCATTGCCCAGGCCCGCGAAGCCGGCGCTGCGGCAGCTCTGGTCGAGCGGCCCGTCGCGGACCCGCTGCCTCAGCTGGTGGTGCCCGATACACGCTTGGCGCTCGGTCTGCTCGGGCGTGCCCGGCGTCGGGCCTGGGGCGGCCCGCTGGTGGCGGTAACGGGAAACAGCGGCAAGACCAGCGTCAAGGAGCTGCTGGCCCAACTGCTTGGTCTGGGCGGCATGACCCTGGCCACACGAGGCAATCTCAACAACGATATCGGCGCACCATTGACTCTGCTGGGGTTGACCGACGCGCATCGTCGGGCGGTGGTAGAGCTGGGCGCCAACCACCTTGGCGAGATCGCCTGGACCACCAGTCTCGCCGAGCCACAGGTGGCCATCATCACCAATGTCACCGGAGCGCATGTCGGCGAGTTCGGCGGCATGGGCCAGATCGCCCAGGCCAAGGGCGAGATATTGGCCGGGCTCGGCGCCGATGGCGTGGCGGTGCTCAACCGCGACGATGTCTATTACCCTTTCTGGGCACAACTTGCCGCACCGCGTGAAGTGCTGGATTTCGGATTCGCCGAAGACAGCCGAGTGCGGGCCGACGAGCTGGCCTGCGACGCTCTGGGGCGCTATGCTTTCACGCTTGTCATGGACGGACGCAGGCTGGGCCGGGTGCAGCTTGCCCTGTTGGGACGGCACAGCGTCGCCAATGCGCTGGCGGCAGCGGCGGGTGCGCTGGCGCTGGGTGTCGACAGCGAGCAGGTGCTGGCAGGGCTAGCGGCTTGCATACCGATGCCGGGGCGCCTGAGCCCGCTGGGCGGTATACGGCAGAGCCGTCTGTTGGACGACAGCTATAACGCCAACCCGGGAGCGGTCAAGGCGGCGCTGGCGCTGCTGACCGAGCTGCCCGGCCCCAGGTGGTGCCTGCTTGGCGCCATGGGAGAACTGGGGAGGGATTCGGACCGGCTGCATGCAGAGGTCGGCCACTACGCACGCAAACTGGGGATCGACGTGCTGATGACCTGCGGCGAGCTGGCACAGGCCGCAAGCCAGGCTTTCGGCGACGGCGGAATTCATTTCAATGACCACGAGGCGCTGACGCGTCATGTCCTGGACCATCTGCCCACCGGTGCCAGCGTTCTGATCAAGGGATCGCGCAGCGCTGGCATGGAACGGGTCGTGGCGGCGCTACGAGCTGACGCATCAAGGTGAACGCAACACATGCTGCTTTTTCTGGCTGATTTTCTGGCGCAGTACCAGAGCGCCTTCAATGTTTTCAATTATCTGACCCTGCGCATGATCCTGGGCACCATGACGGCTCTTCTGCTTTGCCTGTGGCTGGGGCCGTGGATGATTCGGCGATTGGTAGAGCGCCAGATCGGTCAGGCAGTGCGCGACGACGGCCCTCAGTCGCATCTGTCCAAGGCGGGCACGCCGACCATGGGCGGGGCCATGATCCTGATGGCGATCGCCGTCAGTACCCTGCTGTGGGCCGATCTCACCAACCGCTTCGTGTGGATCGTGCTGGTGGTGACGTTGGGCTTCGGTGCAATCGGCTGGGTCGACGACTATCGCAAGGTGGTGGAGAAGAACCCCCGCGGGCTGCCGGCGCGCTGGAAGTATTTCTGGCAGTCGGTGATCGGCCTGGCAACGGCACTGGTGCTCTATCTGACCGCCACCAGTGCGGTGGAAACCAGCCTCATCGTGCCGCTGTTCAAGGACATCGTCATCCCGCTGGGCGTTTTCTACATCGTGCTCACCTATCTGGTGATCGTGGGCAGCTCCAACGCCGTCAACCTCACCGACGGCCTGGATGGCCTGGCCATCATGCCCACCGTCATGGTGGCCATGGGCCTGGCGATCTTCGCCTACGCCAGCGGCAACGCGGTATTCGCCAACTATCTGCAGATCCCGAGCATTGCCGGTGCCGGCGAGCTGGCTGTCTTCTGCGCCACCATTGCCGGCGCCGGGCTGGGCTTTCTGTGGTTCAACACCTATCCGGCCCAGGTGTTCATGGGCGATGTCGGGGCGCTGGCACTGGGTGCGGCTCTCGGCGTGGTGGCGGTCATCGTGCGCCAGGAGATCGTGCTGTTCATCATGGGCGGCATCTTCGTGCTCGAGACCATCTCGGTGATCCTCCAGGTGGGCTCTTACAAGCTGACCGGGCGTCGCATCTTCCGCATGGCGCCGTTGCACCACCATTATGAGCTCAAGGGCTGGCCGGAGCCGCGGGTCATCGTGCGCTTCTGGATCATCACCGTGGTGCTGGTTCTGGTCGGTCTGGCGACGCTCAAGATTCGCTGATTCGAGTGCGCCCATCCTGTCGGGCGAGGAGAGTGGAATGCGCAAGGTGCCGAAGGGAGTGACGCTGGTGGTCGGGCTGGGTATCTCCGGCCGGGCCATCTGCCGGCACCTGGCCAGAACGGGCGTGCCTTTCATGGTCGCCGATACCCGTGAAGTGCCGCCGGGGCTCGACGATTTTCGTCGCGCCCACCCCCAGGTGGAGCTTCACTGCGGAGTGCTCACGGCGCTCGACATGAGTGAAGCGGCGGAGATCGTGGTGAGCCCCGGCGTCGACCTGCGTACGCCGGGCCTGGCCGAGTGGGTGGGGCGTCGGCGCGATTCGGGAGAGCCGCTGGTGGTGGGCGAGATCGCCCTGTTCGTACGCGCCGCAAGTGCCCCCATCGCCGCCATTACCGGCTCCAACGCCAAGTCCACCGTGACCACGCTGCTGGGGGAGATGGCTCAGGCCGCCGGTCGGCGGGTGGCGGTAGGCGGCAACCTGGGCACGCCGGCGCTGGATCTGCTGGCCGAAGCCCCCGAGGCGGAGCTCTACGTGCTGGAACTGTCGAGCTTTCAGCTCGAGACGACCCCCCGGCTGGGCGCCGAGACGGCCGCTTTTCTCAATCTCTCCGAAGATCATCTGGATCGCCACGACGACATGGTGGGGTATCGCGCAGCCAAGCTGGGCATCTTCCGCGGCGCTCGTCATGCCGTGGTCAATGCCGAAGACCCGATGACCTGGCCCCTCGACCCGCTCCCCATGGAGCGCTTTACCACTCAGCCGCCGCAGGCGGACGAGTGGGGTATCGCCCAATTGGACGGTCGCGACTGGCTGATGCATGGTGGCACTGCGCTGATGGCGGCCGACGAGCTGGGAGTGGCGGGGCGTCACAACCAGGCCAATGCCCTGGCGGCGCTGGCCATGGGGTCGCATCTCGGCTTTTCGCTGGAGGCCATGAGTCGCGTGCTGCGCCAGTTCAAGGGCCTGCCTCATCGCAGCGAGCTGGTGGCCGAAGTGGACGGCGTGCGCTGGATCAACGACTCCAAGGGAACCAACGTCGGCGCCACCCTGGCGGCCATCGCCGGGCTGGGGCCCACCCTGCCCGGACGCCTCGTGCTGCTGGCCGGGGGGCAGGGCAAGGGGGCGGATTTTTCGCCGCTGGCCGAGCCGCTGGCCCGCTACGCACGTGAGGCGATTCTGTTTGGTGCCGATGCCGAGCGGATCGCTGCGGCGCTGCAGGGCCGCGTGACAGTGACCCGGGTCGACGATCTATCGGCGGCGATGGTCAGAGCGCGGGACATTGCCGCGCCGGGCGACTGCGTATTGCTCTCGCCAGCCTGTGCCAGCCTCGATCAGTTTTCCGGTTACCCGGCACGCGGAGAGGCGTTTCGCCGAGGCGTCGAGCGGTTCGTGAAGGAGGCGGGACATGTCGACTAAGACGAAGCAGGCGAGCAAGGTGCGGTTCGCGCGGCTGCGGCGCCTGCGCCAGCGGCTATCGACCCGCGATCAACCGTTCGACGGCTGGCTGCTGTTTGCCGCCCTGACCTTGATCCTGACCGGTTGGGTCATGGTCACCTCGGCGTCGACCGAAGTGGCGGCCAGCCTCACCGGAAACCCCTGGTACTTCAGCCAGCGCCATGCGCTGTTCGTGCTCATGGCGCTCGGGGTTGGCGTCGTGACGCTGCGCTCCCCGCTGGCCTGGTGGCGCGCCAACGGGCCACTGCTGTTGCTGATCAGCATTGCCTTGCTGTTCCTGGTGCTGCTGATCGGGCGTGAGGTCAACGGCAGCCGGCGCTGGCTGTCGATACCCCTGCTTCCTTTCAATTTGCAGGTGTCCGAGGTAGCCAAGCTGTGCCTGATCGTCTACCTGGCCGGTTACCTCGAGCGTTTCCTGCCGGAGGTCCGTCGTAGCTGGGGCGCCTTTCTGCGCCCGCTGCTGGTGATGGGGGTGATTGCCGTCCTGCTGATTCTCGAGCCCGATTACGGTGCGGTGGTGGTGATGACCGGCTGCGTGATGGGCATGCTGCTGCTGGCCGGCGCGCCCTGGGGCCGCTTCGTTTTCATCCTGATCGGCGTCGGCGTGCTCGGTTTCTACGTGGCCATTGCGGAGCCATACCGCCTGGCGCGACTGACCAGTTTCTCCGACCCCTGGGCCGATCAGTTCGCCAGCGGTTATCAGCTCACCCAGGCGCTGATCGCCTTCGGTCGCGGCCACTGGCTGGGCATGGGCCTCGGCAACAGCGTGCAGAAGCTGTTCTACCTGCCCGAAGCCCACACCGACTTCGTCTTTGCCGTGATCGCCGAAGAGCTGGGGCTGTTCGGTGCCATTGCCGTGGTCGGGCTGTTCGCCTTGCTGATCTGGCGGGCGCTGGCGGTAGGGCGGCGTGCCGAGTTGGCCGGGATGGCCTTTGCCGCCTATGTCAGCTATGGCATCGCCCTGGTGATCGGCGCCCAGGCTTTCATCAACATCGCCGTGAGCACCGGCATGCTGCCGACCAAGGGCTTGACCCTGCCGCTGCTCAGTTACGGCGGCTCCAGCCTGCTGGTCAGCGCCGCCATGATGGCGCTGCTGCTGCGGGTCGACATCGATACTCGTCAGGCGTTGCGGCGGGCCAGCCCGACCGCACCACGGGAAGCCGTCGGGCGTCGTGAACCCAGGATCCATGGACAGGGAGTCATGAAGTGACGCAAGTCGGGCAGCGAAGGGTACTGATCATGGCGGGCGGCACCGGTGGCCATGTCATTCCGGCGCTATCGCTGGCTCGCGGGCTGCAGGCCCAGGGGCTGGAGGTGCACTGGCTGGGCAGCCCGCGAGGAATCGAGAACCGGCTGGTGCCGGCGGCCGAACTGCCGCTGCATCGCATTGCGGTGGCCGGCCTGCGCGGCAACGGCCTGGGCGGCTGGCTCAAGGCGCCTTTCAATCTGGTTCGCAGCGTATGGCAGGCGGTACGCATCATTCGCCGGCTCGAGCCGGCGCTGGTGGTGGGCCTTGGCGGTTTCGCCAGCGGGCCCGGTGGGCTGGCGGCCTGGCTGCTGCGCCGACCGCTGGTGATCCACGAACAGAACGCCGTGGCCGGGTTGACCAACCGCGCTCTGGCGCGGCTGGCCCGCCGCGTCTATGCCGCCTTTCCCCAGGCCTTCGGCTCGCGGGGAGAGGTGGTCGGCAATCCGGTACGCGAGGAGATTGCCGCTCTGGGCGAGTCGCCCCGCGAGGCGCAGACCATGCGCGGCCGGCGCCTGCGACTGTTGATCGTCGGCGGCTCGCTGGGGGCACTGCCCCTCAACCAACGCCTGCCCGAGGCGCTTGCCACACTGCCTGAAGCGAGCCGTCCCGAAGTACGGCACCAGGCCGGCCGCGACAAGGATACGGCGACCCGTGACGTCTATCTGGCGCAGGGCGTCGAGGCGGAGGTGAGCGCTTTCATCGACGACATGGCGGCGGCCTACGACTGGGCCGATCTGGTCGTCTGTCGGGCCGGGGCGCTGACCGTATCCGAAGTGGCTGCCGCGGCCAAGCCGGCCCTGTTCGTACCGCTGCCCCACGCGGTAGACGATCACCAGACGGCCAATGCCCGCGCCCTGGTGGCGGCGGGTGCGGCGCAGTTGATGCCGCAGCATGAGATGACGACGGCGGCGCTGGCCAAGAGCCTAACGACGCTGCTCGACCCCGACACTCTCGCCACCATGGCCCGGCAAGCGCGCCGCTGCGCGCACCTCGATGCCGTCGAGCGCCTGGTGGCCGGTTGCATGGAGACAGCGCTTGAGCGATAGCACTTTGAGGCCGGTTCCCGGTCAGGCAACGCTGCCCCGCCACGGGCGGGGCCTGGGCATGCGCCGTATTCGGCACATCCATTTCGTGGGAATCGGCGGCGCCGGCATGTGCGGCATCGCCGAAGTGCTCGCCAACCAGGGCTATCAGGTCAGCGGCAGCGACCTGAAGGCCTCGACGGTGGTGGCCCGGCTGCGTGAGCGCGGCATTCGCGTGGCCATCGGCCATGCCGAGGGCAACGTGGCGGGCGCCGACGTGGTCGTCGTCTCCACCGCCGTGGACGCATCGAATCCCGAGATTCGCTGGGCCCAGGAGCACCGCGTGCCGGTGGTGCGCCGGGCCGAGATGCTCGCCGAGCTGATGCGCTTCCGCCACGGTATCGCCGTGGCCGGTACCCACGGCAAGACCACGACCACCAGCCTGACCGCCACGCTGCTCGCCGAAGGCGGCCTCGATCCGACCTTCGTCATCGGTGGCAAGCTGACCAGCGCCGGTACCAACGCGCGCTTGGGCGAAGGCGATTACCTGGTGGCCGAGGCCGACGAATCCGATGCCTCGTTCCTGCACCTGCAGCCGATGGTCTCCATCGTCACCAATATCGACGCCGACCACATGAGCACCTACGGCGGCGACTTCGAGCGGCTCAAGGGCACCTTCATCGAGTTTCTGCACAACCTGCCGTTCTACGGGCTGGCCATCCTGTGCATCGACGACGAGCACGTGCGTAGCCTGCTCGACCGCGTTCATCGCCAGTTCGTCACCTATGGCTTCAGCGAGGACGCCGACTACCGTATTACCGATTTCGTGCAGCAGGGCGGCGAGATCCGCTTCACCGCGCTACGCCCCGATGGGCTGGCGCCCCTCGAGGTGCGCCTGGGCATGCCGGGGCGGCACAATGCATTGAACGCGCTGGCGGCTATCGCCGTGGCCACCGATGCCGGCGTCGACGATGCTGCCATCCTGCGCGGCCTGGCCGGTTTTGCCGGCGTGGGCAGGCGCTTCCAGGTGCACGGTCACTTTCCGCCCCCGTCCGGCACTGGCGAGGTCATGCTGGTGGACGACTACGGCCACCATCCCCGTGAAGTGGAGATGGTGATCAAGGCGGTGCGGGCCGGCTGGCCCCAGCGTCGGCTGGTGATGGTCTATCAGCCTCATCGTTACACCCGTACCCGCGACCTCTATGAGGATTTCGTCAGGGTGCTGGCGGGGGTCGACGTGCTGCTGCTGCTAGATGTCTACAGCGCCGGCGAGGCGCCCATTCCCGGCGCCGATGGCAAGACGCTGGCAGGCTCCATTCGCCAGCGCGGTCCGCTCGATCCGATCTTCGTGCAGCATAAGTCCGAGCTGCCGGACCTGCTGGCCAGGGTGCTGAGAGATGACGACATTCTGATCACTCAGGGAGCGGGTGACGTGGGCGGCATCGCCCTTGGGTTGGCCGAGAGCCGACTGAATCTCGACGAGGTGACGCTATGATGCAGACGCAAGGGCTCGGCCGGGTAGTAGTGCTGTTCGGCGGGAATTCCGCTGAACGCGAGGTATCGCTGAGGAGCGGAACGGCGGTGTTGGCGGCGCTCGAGCGCAGCGGTGTCGACGTCATCGGCTACGACCCCGCCGATGGCGGCCTGGTCGGCCTCGAAGCACTGGCCCCCGACCGCGTGTTCATCGCCCTGCATGGGCGTGGCGGCGAGGACGGAACGCTGCAGGGCGCGCTCGAGCTGCTGGGCATCCCTTACACCGGCAGCGGCGTGCTGGCTTCGGCGCTGGGCATGGACAAGCAGCGCACCAAGCTCGTGTGGCAGGCCCTGGGGCTGCCCACGCCGGAGTCGTTGATGTTGGCGGCCGACAGCAACTGGGACGAGATCGTCGCCACCCTGGGGCTGCCGCTGATCGTCAAGCCGGTGCACGAGGGTTCGACCCTCGGCATCACCATCGTCGACAGCCGGGAGACTCTCGAGGCGGCTTACCTTGAAGCGGCTCGCTACGACGCCCGGGTCATGGCCGAGCGCTTTATCAGCGGTGAAGAATATACGGTATCGCTCCTGGGCGACCGCGTGTTGCCGGCCATTCGCGTCGAGGTGCCGAGCGGCTTCTACGACTACGAAGCCAAGTACAACTCGAATGACACCCGCTACCACCTTCCCTGCGGTCTCGATGCCGAGCAGGAGGCGGTGCTGGGAGTGCTGTGCCGTCAGGCCTTCGAGGCGGTTGGCGGCGAGGGCTGGGGACGCGTCGACGTGATGCGCGACGCCCAAGGGCGATTCTGGCTCATCGAGGTCAACACCTCGCCGGGCATGACCGACCACAGTCTGGTGCCCCAGGCGGCCGCCCATGCCGGAATGGGCTTCGATGAACTGGTGCTGCGTATTCTGCGTACCACGCTGGAGCCGCGTCAGGCATGAGCAGTCGTGGCTCGACGCTGGGGGTATTGCTGCTGCTGATCCTGCTGGGAGCAGGCGGTCGCGCCCTGTGGACCTGGCTCGATCGCCCCATCGAGCGGGTGGCGATCCGCGGCGAATTGCAGCACGTCAGCGCCGATTATCTGCGCTCGCAGCTGGCGCCGCTGCTGCAGGGCCAGACCTGGCTCTCGGCCGACTTGCCGGCATTGCGCCGCGCGGCGCGCAATATTGATTGGCTGGCTGAAGTTCGGCTGTCGCGTGAGTGGCCTTATACGCTGGCGTTCGAGCTGGTCGAGCAGGTGCCGGTGGCGCGCTGGAACGATGATTATCTGCTCAATCCCGATGGCGAACCCTTCGCCTTCGAGCCGATAGAGCCGCCTGAAGGCTTGCCCGATCTTGCCGGTCCGGTGGGCAGCGGTGCCGAGGTGCTGGCCTATCACAATCGCTTGAGTTCGCGCTTTGACCGCATGGGAATCACCATCTCGCAACTGCGGCTGGAGCCGCGCGGCGCCTGGCGGCTGCAGCTCGACGACGGGGTCTGGGTCATGCTGGGACGTAGCGATCGAGACGCACGTCTGGCCAGGTTGGCTGCAGCATGGGAGCGGCAGTTGGGACCTCATGCAGCGCATATTCGTTATATCGATTTGCGTTATCCCAATGGAGTTGCCGTGGCCTGGCATGGCGAAACCGACCTGCAGGACGACGACGACGGGGCCGGCTGAGACCTTTATTCACCTTTCGGGCTCGTCTTGCAGCGTTGCGGTGTTTTCTTTGTCGTCAATAACCCGTATCGTGAAGCATGTTTTTTGCAATGGACTGGTGGTTTAACGCCAGTTGTTTCTATAATGGGCGCAATGACCATTTATCAGAATAATGGGATACCCAGCGAGTCAAGTTTCAGGAGACACTCCGGCACATGGCAGTCACTTCCAATTCATCCAACATGGTAGTCGGGCTGGATATCGGAACATCCAAGGTAGTGGCCATCGTCGGACAGCCTACCGATGACGGCGGCATCGAGATCGCTGGCATCGGGTCGCACCCTTCGCGCGGCATGAAAAAAGGTGTGGTGATCAACATCGAGTCGACGGTTCAGTCGATCCAGCGCGCCGTGGAAGAGGCCGAGTTGATGGCCGGGTGCGACATCCATTCGGTGTATGTGGGGGTGGCGGGCAGTCATATCAGCTCGATGAATTCCGATGGTGTGGTGGCGATTAAAGAGCGCGAAGTGATGCCCGCCGATATCGAGCGCGTCATCGATTCAGCGCGAGCACGGGCCATCTCCGAGGGACAGCGTGTGCTGCACGTGCTGCCGCAGGAGTTCTCCATCGACACCCAGGGTGGCATTCGTGAGCCGCTGGGCATGTCCGGTGTACGCCTCGAAGCGCGCGTTCATCTCGTCACGGCGGCGCTCAATGCGGTGCAGAACATCGATAAATGCGTGCGGCGCTGCGGCCTCGAAGTCGATGCCATCATCCTCGAGCAGCTTGCTTCGAGCATGGCGGTACTGACCGAGGACGAGCGTGAGCTCGGCGTTTGCATGGTCGATATCGGCGGTGGTACCACCGATATTGCCGTTTTCACCGAAGGCGCCATTCGCCACACGGCGGTGATCCCCATTGCCGGCGACCAGGTGACCAACGACATTGCCATGGCACTGCGTACGCCGACCCAATATGCCGAAGAGATCAAGGTCAAGTACGCCTGCGCACTCACCCAACTGGCTGCCAGCGACGAAATGATCAAGGTGCCGAGCGTGGGCGATCGTCCTTCCCGCGATCTGTCGCGCCAGGCCCTGGCCGAAGTCGTGGAGCCTCGCTACGAAGAGCTGTTCACGCTGATTCGCGATGAACTGCGGCGCAGCGGCTACGAAGACCTGGTGGCGGCTGGCGTGGTACTCACCGGTGGCACGTCGCGCATGGAGGGGGTCGTCGAGCTGGCCGAGGAGATATTCCACATGCCGGTTCGCATCGCCTGCCCGCACAATGTGCGCGGTCTCGCTGATGTCGTGCGCAATCCGATTTATTCCACCGGTGTTGGTTTGCTACATTACGCCCTTCAGGAGGCCAGGCACGGGCATGGCCGCGAGGGCAGGGTGGTGGCTGCGCCACCCAGGCGTGATGACGTCTCTCAGCGTGGAGGATGGGAAGGGATTCCGGCGCTGGCAAAACTCAAGGGCTGGTTGAAAGGAAATTTCTGACAGGGCCGCGGCGCGGTCCAGGAGACGGGGCTTATGTTCGAACTGGTAGATAGCGCACCCTCGAGCAGTGCGGTCATCAAGGTCGTGGGCGTTGGCGGTGGCGGCGGTAACGCCGTCAATCACATGGTCGAGAGCAACATCGAAGGCGTCGAGTTCATCTGCGCCAATACTGACGCTCAGGCGCTCAAGCGGGTGGCCGCCAAGACCGTGCTCCAGCTCGGCAACGAGATCACCAAGGGGCTGGGTGCCGGTGCCAATCCGGACGTCGGCCGTCAAGCAGCGATGGAGGATCGCGAGCGTATCGCCGAACTCATCAGCGGCGCCGATATGGTCTTCATCACCGCCGGCATGGGTGGTGGTACCGGTACTGGCGGCGCGCCTGTGGTGGCTCAGGTGGCCAAGGAACTGGGTATCCTCACCGTGGCCGTGGTCACCCGCCCGTTCCCCTTCGAGGGGCCGAAGCGCATGCGCGTGGCCGAAGAGGGCATGAAGGAGCTGTCGGAGCACGTCGACTCGCTGATCACCATTCCCAACGAGAAGCTGCTCTCCGTGCTGGGCAAGAACGCCAGCCTGCTGACCGCTTTCAGCGCTGCCAACGACGTGCTGCTGGGTGCCGTTCAGGGCATTGCCGAGCTGATCACCAGCCCCGGCATCATCAACGTCGACTTCGCAGACGTGCGTACCGTGATGTCGGAAATGGGCATGGCGATGAT
This sequence comes from Halomonas sp. KM-1, assembly GCF_000246875.1. Classification (NCBI taxonomy): domain Bacteria; kingdom Pseudomonadati; phylum Pseudomonadota; class Gammaproteobacteria; order Oceanospirillales; family Halomonadaceae; genus Halomonas; species Halomonas sp. KM-1. The sequence goes on along the minus strand of NZ_BAEU01000141.1, from coordinate 22,540 downwards.
GGGTACCGGTGGCGCCACCGGCGAGAACCGTGCCCGTGAGGCGGCCGAGAAGGCCATCCGCAGCCCGCTTCTGGAGGACATCGATCTCCACGGTGCACGCGGTATCCTGGTCAACATCACCGCCGGCCCCGATCTGTCGATCGGTGAGTTCAACGATGTCGGTGCCACGGTGCAGGAGTTCGCTTCTCAGGACGCCACCATCGTCGTGGGCACTTCCATCGACATGGACATGACCGACGAGCTGCGGGTCACCGTGGTGGCTGCCGGGCTGGAAGGCCGTCAGGTCAAGGCGGCAGCGGCACAGGCTGCCAAGCGCAACGAAGGCAGCGAGTATCGTCAGCGTGCGCAGCCGGCCATGCGTCAGCAGAGCGCCGTGGCCAAGGCCGAGCCCCAGGAGGCCGCCAAGCCGCAGCCGGAGCGGAGGCGCTCCCCTCAGGAGCTGGACGATTACCTGGACATTCCGGCCTTCCTGCGTCGACAGGCCGATTGAGAAAAGCTATTGCAGGCTTAGGCAGGGCCAGGAGATGTTTTTTTGTTGAAACAATCGTTCGGTGTTATAGTGAACGGTGTTTGATAACCTAACAACGGCCTGGCTACTGCCCATGATCAGACAACGCACCCTGCAGAACACTATCCGCGCCACCGGCGTCGGCCTCCATTCAGGCAAGAAGGTCTACCTGACCTTGCGCCCTGCACCGGTAAACACGGGTATCGTGTTCGTGCGTACGGACCTGGATCCCGAAGTCCAGGTGCCGGCCAGCGCCACTCTGGTTACCGACACCACCCTGTGCACTGCGCTCTCGCGCGACGAGGTCAAGGTCGCTACCGTGGAGCATCTCATGTCGGCGCTTGCCGGCCTGGGCATCGACAACGCCTATGTCGATATCAGCGCTCCTGAAGTGCCGATCATGGACGGCAGTGCCGGTCCCTTCGTGTTCCTGATCCAGTCGGCCGGTATCGCCGAGCAGGAAGCGCCGAAGAAATTCATCCGCATCAAGCGGGAGGTGGTGGTCCAGGAGAACGGCAAGGAAGCGCGCTTCCTGCCGCACCAGGGCTTCAAGGTCTCCTTCGCCATCGAGTTCGATCACCCGGTCTTCGAGGACCAGAAGCAGACCGCGGTGGTGGACTTCTCCACGACCTCCTTCGTCAAGGAAGTCTCCCGGGCCAGGACCTTCGGCTTCATGCGCGATCTCGAATATCTGCGCTCGAACAATCTCGCCCTGGGCGGCAGCCTCGACAACGCCATCGTGGTCGACGACTACCGCATCGTGAACGAGGGTGGGCTGCGCTATGAGGACGAGTTCGTCAAGCACAAGGTGCTCGACGCCATCGGCGACCTCTACCTGCTGGGCTATAGCCTGATCGGCGAGTTCCGTGGCGTGAAGTCGGGCCACGCGCTGAACAACCAGCTGTGTCGCGCCCTGCTGGCCCAGCCCGATGCCTACGAGATCGTCACCTTCGAGAAGGAGCGCGAGCTGGCGCCCATCTCCTATGCGCAGCCGGCCATGGCCTGATTCTCAATCTGCCGCGACCGCTCATGGCAACGGCGCCGCCTTCGGGCGGCGCCGTCGTTTTCGGGGCAGCGTCTCTCAGCTCAGGAACGCCTTTCAGCCCGGAGACGCCGTCACTTCAGAAACCAGCCCTTCATCGTGCCCGTGATCTGACGCATGTCCACCTCGGGCGTGACATAGGCGGGCATGGTGTAGAGCCAGCGTCCGAACGGGCGCAGCCAGACCCCTTGGCGGCGGGCGAATGCCGCAACGCCCTGCAGTCGGCTGCCATCCTTCACCTCGATGACGGCGGTGGCGCCGAGCACGCGCACGTCGTCGACGTCGGGATGCCGGCGCAGTGCTTCATCCTCCAGCAGCTCCTCGCGAAGCACGCGATTGAGGCCGGCGATCTTGTCCAGGTAGCGCTCTTCCTCGAACACGGCGAGGCTCTCCAGGGCGACGCGGCAGGCCAGCGGGTTGCCCATGAAGGTGGGGCCGTGCATGAAGGCGTGCAGCGGCGACTCGCCGATGAAGGCGTCATGCACCCGGTCGGTGGCCAGGGTGGCCGCATGGCCCAGATAGCCGCCGGTCAGGCCCTTGGAGAGCACCATGATGTCCGGCGTCACCCCGGCATGGTCGGCGGCAAACAGCTTGCCGGTGCGGCCGAAGCCGGTGGCCACCTCGTCGAACACCAGCAGCACGTCGAACTCGTCGCACAGCTGCCGTGCGCCGGTCAGGTAGAGCGGCGAGGTCATGTTGAGGCCACCGGCGGCTTGCAGCAGCGGCTCCATCAGCAGCGCGGCGATCTCTCCGTGATGCCGCTCGAGTACGCTGCGCAGGGCGGCCAGGTCCCTCGCCACCTCGTCGGGTCCGGCGTCGTAAGGGGCTTGTGGCGCGGGTGCGAAGTGGTGGCGGGGCAGGTAGCCGGAAAACAGGCTGTGCATGCCCTCCTCGGGGTCACACACCGCCATGCAGCCGCTGGTATCGCCGTGGTAGGCCTGCATCAACGACAGCATGCGGTGCTTTTCGGGTTTGCCACGCAGGTGGTGATACTGCACGGCCATCTTCATCGCCACTTCCATGCCCACCGAGCCGCTGTCGGAGAAGAACACGTGCTCGAGTCCGGGCGGCGTGATCCTCACCAGCTCGCGGGCCAGCCTGTCGGCGGGTTCGTGGGTGAGCCCGCCCAGCATTACGTGGCACAAGATATCTGCCTGCTCCTTGATGGCGGCCACCAGGCGCGGATGCGAGTAGCCATGGATCATGCACCACCAGGAGCAGGTGGCGTCGAGCAGCGTCTCGCCGCCTTCGAGGAAGAAGCGCGGCCCCTCGCCGCCGACGACCTTGGGTGCGGTAGCCTGGGTGAGCAGATGGGCATAGGGATGCCAGACGGGGGAAGCCATCAGCGCCTCCGGGAAGGTTGGGCGGTAAGTTGAGCAATGAGCTGACGCCTGAGCATGGAGCGGGCGCAGCGAATCGGCAGCGTCATGCGCGCCGTAACGGCAGCCACGCAGGTTGCGGTGTACCTTGCAACGGCAAAAGCGGCAAGGACAAAAACGGCAAGGGTAAAAACGAGAAGTGTCACACGGCTTGAAGAGGGCGAGCCGAGATGGTGCGGATGGGGAGACTTGAACTCCCACGCCCGAAGGCACCAGAACCTAAATCTGGCGTGTCTACCAATTCCACCACATCCGCACGGTTGGGCAGGCGTCCACATTGTACGGACCCCGTGATGCAAGTCAATTGCCATGAGGCAGCTCGAGGTGCGCGATGGCGGCTTCGGGGCGCCTGGCCGGGGCCACACGGCTCAGTCGCGGTATCACGCCCAGGCAGGGAGCGTCGAGGGTGCGTTGCAGGGTCGCCAGGTTGTCGGCATAGAGCGATTCGTCGCGGGCGAAATCAGCATCCAGCAGGTTGCCCACCCAGCCGGCCAGACGAGCGCCGTCGGCACGTATCGCTTCCGCCGTCAGGCAGGCATGGTTGAGGCAGCCGAGCTTGAGGCCGACTACCAGGACGACCGGCAGATCGAGGCGCGTCGCCAACCCGGCCAGGTCTTCGCTGTCATTGAGCGGCACCCGCCAGCCGCCGGCGCCCTCCACCAGGGTGAAATCGCGTGGGGTCTGCAGCCGGGCGGCAATCTGTTCGCTCAGCCCGGTCAGATCGAGCTGGACGCCGGCGCGCTGGGCGGCCAGGTGCGGGGCGATGGCGGGCTCGAAGGCGAAGGGGTTGATCGTGTCGTAGCTCACCGCCGGCACACTGCGGGCCAGTAGGGCCAGGGCATCGTCGTTGCGCAGGCCGTCGGGAGTGTTGGCACAGCCCGAGGCGACGGGCTTGAGCCCCAGCGTGGTGAGCCCCCTGGCGCGTGCCAGGGCCAGCAGGCCGGCGGCGACGAGGGTCTTGCCGGCATCGGTATCGGTGCCGGTCACGAAGTAGACGGACATGAAGCCGGCTCCTTGTCGAGAACGAGGGTAAGACGCTGATAGCTCAGCGGCAGACCCGCGGGCTCGCGCAGCGACTCGTAGCGCCGCTCGGCACGGCGTAGATCGTGGCGGGTGCGGCGCGCGGCAGAGCGTGTGGCCTGGGCGCCGACTCCTCTGATCGAGGCCATGACGGCCGTCAGGTCGGGGTAGAAGAAGCGCTCGGCAGTCTCGCTGCAGCGAACCCGGGTAAAACCCGCCAGTCGCGCGCTGGCCAGATGCTCCAGCCGCGAACGGAAGGATAGCAGGGTGTCCGGAGTGGACCAGACATGCGCCACCTCGCGCAGCGTACCGGGCCCCAAGGTATTGATCACGGCCCGTCCGCCGGGGCGCAGCACGCGAAACAGCTCGGCCATCAACGCATCGAGATCGGTACACCACTGGATCGCCAGGTTGGAGAACACCAGATCCACCTGGCGGGCGGCCAGGGGCAGCTCGGCGGCATCGGCACAGAGCCAGGCGATGCCTTCACCCTCGGTCTCGCGGGCCACCTGCAGCATGCCCGGGGCAAGATCGAGCCCGAGCACCTGGCAGTGCGGGCCGAAATGCGCCGCCAGGCGCCGGCTCCAGTGCCCAGGACCGCAGCCCAGGTCTAGCACGACCTCGGCCTGGGCCGGCAGATGCTCCCACAGCGCCGCTCCCATCTGCTGCTGGGCCTGTGCCAACTGCGTATAGCGGCCTGAGGCCCGGGAAAAGGCCTGGGCAACCTGCCGGCGCCAGTCGCTTGGATCGTCCGGCAGTGGCCGGACATCGGCGTGACCAAGACTCCCGCTCATATTGCCGCCTCGTGCTTGTCGTCGGCTGCCACTTCTTTCCTCAGTTGCGTCAGATAGGCGGCGAGCGCCGTCGGACATGACAGCATGGGGCAGTGGCCGGTATCGGCCAGTACCAGATCGGCCGAGTGGCGCGCCTCCTCGCCCAGCAAGCCGTCGTGTGCTCCCGCCACTCGCCGAATCGGGCAGGGGGGCGTGGCGAACTGGAGTGTGAGATCGATGCCGGCCAACTGCTCGAGTCCGGCTTCGAGGGTGTGCAGTGAGGCGCTGGGTCGGGGCCCGATCAGGTCCAGCAACCGCCGATGCGCCGTGCGCGGAGTGGGCTCGCCCTGCAACTGCCAACGCAGAAAATGCTGCCAGGTAGCCTGGGGCTGGCGCTCGAAGGCGCGGCGGAAGGTGTCGAGTTCCGTGGCCGAGACGCCGCCCGCCTGACAGAAGCGCGCCGCGGTGCCGATCAATACCAGCGCCCGAGGCGGCGGCAGATGGGCCAGCAGCGCGCCGGCGAGCAGGCCGCCGAGCGACCAGCCTACCCAGATGGCATCGGCTGGCAGCGCATCGCGCATCAGCGACGCAAGTTCGGGCAGTGAAGCAGGATGGCTCTCTGCGCGACGTTCGCCGTAACCGGGCCAGTCGGGAGCGTGCACCTCCATGCCGGCCGGCCAGTAGGGGGCGAGGGGCTGCCAGATGCGCGCATCGATGCCCCAGCCCGAGAGCAGCACCATGGCCGTCATGCCGCGTCCTCCTCGTACAGGCGGGCCAACGCTTCGAGCAGCCGGTCCAGGCTTTCCCGCGGGTGGCTGGCGCGCAGGGTGATACGCAGCCGGGCTTCTCCGTTGGGTACGGTGGGCGGCCGAATGGCGCCGACCAGCAGGCCTGCCTCGCGCAGGCGCGCCGCCCAGTGCATGACCTGCCGACCCTCGCCCAGAACCAGGGGTTGAATGGGAGTGAAGGAGTCGCCCAGGGGCAAGCCAAGCAGCGCCGCTTCGTGGCGGAAGTAGTGGATGTTGTCGCGCAGTTGCTGACGTCGCTCCGGCTCGGCGGCCAGGACGTCGAGTGCCGCCAGGCTAGCGGCGGCCACGCCGGGCGGCTGGGCGGTGGTGTAGACGTAGGCGCGGGCGAACTGGATGAGGTGCTCGATCAGCGCTTCGCTGCCGGCAACGAAGGCACCGCCGGTGCCCAGCGCCTTGCCCAGCGTGCCGACCAGGACCGGAACGTGCTCGATCCCGTGGGCGTGTCCCACACAGCCGTCGCCGTGAGCGCCGAGAATACCGATGCCATGGGCATCGTCGATCATCAGCCAGGCGCCGTGGCGGGCGCTGACCGTGGCCAGGCCGCCGATGTCTGCCACGTCGCCGTCCATGCTGAACACGCCGTCGCTGGCTACCAGCTTGGCGGCCTCGGCCGGCGCACGGCTGAGCAGGCGTTCGAGATCATCGAGGTCGCGATGATGAAAGCGCCGCGAGCGCGCCCCGGTGAGGGCGGCGCCGTCCAGCAGGGAGGCGTGGTTGAGACGATCCTGGAACAGCAGGGTGTCGCTGTCGCAAAGGGCCTGTAGGGTGCCCAGGTTGGCCATGTAGCCGGTGGAGAACAGCAGTGCCCGGGGCCGCCCGACGAGTGCCGCCAGGCGCCGTTCGAGCGCTTCATGGACCTCCAGATGGCCGCTGACCAGGTGCGAGGCACCGGCGCCGGCGCCGAACCTGCGCACTGCCGTCGCCTGGGCCTCGGCGAGGCGCGGATCGTCCTTTAGGCCGAGGTAATCGTTGCCGGCAAAATCGAGCAGCTCTGGCTGGAGCGTGTTGCGCTCACGCCAGAGTCCCTGGGTGCGGCGCCAGGCCGCGGCCGCTTCGAGTCGCTCGGTCCAGACGGCGGAACCCGACGGCATGACCTCAGACCTGCGTGGCGTCGTAGGCCAGTGCGGCGCTGGCCGCCTGGGTCATCTGGCGGGCCAGGGCGCCTTCCAGCGAGGCCTGCTGGCGAGTGTCGTCCTGGCAGGTTTCGCGCCGCTCGGGATGCAGGCCGAGCTTGGCGAACAAGGCGCGGTCGCGCTCTACCTGGGGGTTGCCGGTGGTCAGCAGCCTGTCGCCGTAGAAGATGGAGTTGGCTCCGGCAAGGAAGGCCAGCGCCTGGGTCGACTCGTCCATCTGCTCACGACCGGCCGACAGGCGCACGTGGCTGGCCGGCATCAGGATGCGGGCCACGGCAATGGCACGTATGAACTCGATGGGATCGAGATCCTCCACCTGCTCCAGCGGTGTGCCCGGCACCTTGACCAGCATGTTGATCGGCACCGACTCGGGATGCGGCTCGAGCCGGGCCAACTGCTGCAGCAGCGCGGCACGGTCGCGAGGCGCCTCGCCCATGCCGAGAATGCCACCGGAGCACACCTTCATGCCCGCATCGCGTACGTTGGACAGGGTTTCCAGGCGGTCGGAGTAGGTGCGGGTGGTGATGATCTCGCCGTAGAACTCCGGCGAGGTATCCAGATTGTGGTTGTAGTAGTCGAGACCGGCCTCGGCCAGGCGGCGGGCCTGATCGCCATCCACCATGCCCAGGGTCATGCAGGTCTCGAGCCCCAGGGCCTTGACCCGGCTGACCATCTCCAGCACCACGGCGAGATCCTTTTCACGCGGGCTGCGCCAGGCCGCGCCCATGCAGAAGCGGCTGGCACCGGCCTCCTGGGCGGCCTTGGCCTGGGCCACCACCTTCTCGATCTCCAGCAACTTCTCCTTGTCCAGCCCGGTGGTGTAGTGGCCCGACTGGGGGCAGTACTTGCAATCTTCCGGACAGGCGCCGGTCTTGATCGAGAGCAGGGTGGAAACCTGCACGGCGTTGGGGTCGAAGTGGGCGCGATGCACCTGCTGGGCGCGGAACAGCAGATCGTTGAAGGGCAGGGCGAAGAGCGCCTCGATCTCGGCCAGCGACCAGTCGTGGCGCGGCTGCGCATTGGCATGGGAATCGGACAGGCCGCTGGGACTGGTGTGCAGGGCATCGGTCATGATGGACTCGCCTTGGTCAACTTTGAAAAGTCATGATGTTGACCATGAAGCGTACGTGAAACTGAGGGGCTGTCAACCCGCTATTGTGACAGGGTTGACTACCGTCTGGTTGCGCACCGCTTGGCCTGTTTCTACGTCGTAAAGTGATAAGCTCGGCGTTTGTCAGCCATGGCACAAGGACCCAGGCCGTGCAGGAAAACATCGAGCCCCAATGCGCACCGGAAGCGTCGCCAGAAGCAGCAGGCTCAGATAAGGCGGCGAGTGAAGAAGCAGTGATCGGTCGCAAGACGACGGTCGGCTGGCTGCGTTCGCGCTGGCACGGCCTCGATCTCGGCCTGCGCCGTGCACTGCCGGGCCGCTGCGGCTTCTGCCTGGCGCCGGCGGAGCGGGACCGCCCCTGGTGCCAGGCCTGCTTCGAGGCTCTGCCGTGGAACCTGCCGGCCTGTCCCAGTTGCGCCGAACCGCAGCCCTCGGGGTCGCTGGCTGAAAAACGTTGCGGCCACTGCCTGAGCCGACCGCCGGCCTTCGTCCGTTCGCATGTGCCGTTGCGTTATCAAGATGAAGTGGCCCAGTTGATGCAGCGCTTCAAGTTTCATGCCTCGCCGCGGGCCGGCACCGTGCTGCTTGAACTCTTCGAGCTGGGGCAGGGGCAGCAGAAGTTGGGCTGGCCCGAGGCGCTGATTCCGGTGCCGCTGCACCCCAAGCGTGCCCGGGAGCGCGGCTTCGACCAGGCCGACTGGCTGGCCAGGCGCCTGGCGGCGCGCCATGGTCTGCGGCTCTACAGGGCGCAGCGGCGCCATCACACCCCCTCGCAGCGCGGCCTGGACCGCACCGAGCGCTTTGGTAATCTGCGCGATGCGTTCGTGATTACCGAAGCACTCCCCGAGCGCGTGGCGCTGCTTGACGACGTCATGACCACCGGCGCTACTCTGGATGCACTGGCCCGGGCCTGCCTGGCCGCTGGCGCCCGCGAGGTGGAGGCCTGGGCGTTGGCGCGCACTCCGTTATAAGCGGCAGGCCGGCTCACAGGCTCGGCTCCGGCTGATAAGATAGGGGGTTCTTTTCAACCGGTGACGATCATGCAGAGCACGCCGCATCCTTTTGCCAGCCTTTCTCCCGCCCGCGTCGTGGCCGCCGTCGAGTCGCTCGGCTTCTGGCTGCCCGGCGAGCCCTTCGCGCTGAACAGCTATGAGAACCGGGTGTATCTGCTGCATGACGACGAGGGGCGGCGCTGGGTGGCCAAGTTCTATCGCCCCGAGCGTTGGCAGGACGCCCAGATCCAGGAAGAGCACGACTTCCTGGATGAGCTGGTAGCAGAGGGAGTGGCCGTGGCGGCGCCCTGGCGCAACGCGGCGGGGCAGAGCCTGCATCATGCCGAGGGCTTTCGGCTGGCGCTGTTCCCGCAGCTGTCGGGGCAGGCGCCGGAGCTGGAGAATCCCACCCATCTGTTTGCGCTGGGCGAGCTGATCGGCGCCGTGCACGCCATTGGCGAGCGCTCTACCTTTCGCCATCGCGTGAGTCTCGATCTGGATGGCATGGTGCGCGAAGCCCAGCAGCGGGTGCTCGGCGCCCCTTGGCTCGACCGTCGCCAGCGCCAGGCTTACGAGCGGATCAGCAACGCGTTATACGCCGAGCTGCAGGCCTACGCCTGGAAGCCGGAGATGACGATACGGGTACAGGGCGACTGCCATATCGGCAACATGCTGGGCCGCGACGACCACTTCGCGCTGGTGGACTTCGACGACTGCCTGATGGCCCCGGCCATTCAGGATCTCTGGATGCTGTTCACCGCCGAGCACGAGGTGGAGTGGCAGATGCAGCTCTCTGAGGTGCTGGAGGGCTACGAGCAGCAGCGCGAGTTCGACCGCAGTGAATTGAAGCTGATCGAGCCGCTGCGAACGTTGCGCCTGATGCGTCACAGTGCCTGGGTGGTCGCACGCTGGGACGATCCGGCCTTTCCCCCGGCCTTCCCCTGGGTGTCCGACGCCGGCTATTGGGATGCGCACATTCGTCAGTTGGAGCAGCAGCGGCTGGCGTTGGAGCGGGCGCCGCGCTGGCTGGCCTGACGATTGGCACGAGAGAGACTGGTTTGAGAGTTAGGTGCTAGCGCTGCGAAGGGAAGCCCGGCGCACTCCGCTGGAGTGCGCCGAGAGAAGGTCACTGATCGTCGGGCTCGGGACGCTCGGCGGGAATCGGGTTGGCGATGCCCGCGCCGTTGGCCTGGCGGCGCTGCTCGTTGATACGGGCAGAAGGATTGTCCTGCTCCTCGATCTCCAGCGTGCTGGCCAGCTTGAGATGAAACACATGATCGGCGTCCAGCTCGCAGCGCTCACCGTCACACGCCACGATCCCGTAGCTGCCATCCAGCTCGTAGCCGGCGGCAGAGAGGCTGCCGCTGTAGATATCGCTGTCGCCGCCATCCGTCTCGATGCAGGTCAACGACTTGGTGGTGATACGAAGACGATCGCCGTCCTGACGGGCATCGCCGACGAGAACGCAATACTCCGGCAGCTCATGGCTGGCTTCGGCAGCTGCGCCGGCGGGACGTAGCAGAATGTCGTCCAGTCGCGTCTCTCCGCCTGACAGTATCAGGCTGTCGACCGCCTGCACCGCGACGGTGGCATCCTTGGGTAGAGAGAGGGTGCCTGCCGAGGCATGCAGAGGCATCAGAAGTAGGGCCACTCCGCTGGCCGTCAGTATCGCATCCGAAATCTTGATCATAGCGTGCTCTCGCGGGGACAAGTCTGCGCGTTTCGGCAGTTTCGATACATGGCATTTTACCATAGCTGGCGCTACGCAGCAGTGGCACGAATGTCGCAGCGGAGCAATTTCAGACGACCTGCCTGCGAGATACTGTGGGTTACGGTAGAATGACGGCAGGATTGGAAAAAGTTGTACAAAGTATAATTTTTGTATATTTTTTGACTAGCAGCGACGATGGCCGGGCCATCGCGAAACGAGCGGTACCATCCAGCAGTCGCAGGGCCTGACCATGAACGAAGAGCTTGCCAACTTCTATCGCCAGATCATTCTCGAATTGGGGGAGGACCCTGAGCGTGAGGGGCTGCGCGATACGCCCAAGCGTGCCGCCAAGGCGATGCAGTTTCTCACCCGCGGTTACTCACAGACGCTCGAGGAGCTGGTCAACGGCGCCGTGTTCGAAAGCGAGACCGACGAGATGGTGCTGATCAAGGACATCGAACTCTATTCGATGTGCGAGCACCACCTGCTGCCGTTCATCGGCAAGTGCCACATCGCCTACCTGCCGAGGGGCAAGGTGCTGGGTCTGTCCAAGTTTGCACGTATCGTCGACATGTATGCCCGTCGCATGCAGATCCAGGAGAATCTGACCCGACAGGTGGCCGAAGCCGTGCAGCAGGTCACCGGTGCACGGGGGGTCGGCGTGGTGGTCGAGGCGCGCCATCTGTGCATGATGATGCGCGGCGTGGAGAAGCAGAATTCCAGCATGTCCTCTTCGGTGATGCTGGGTGCGTTCCGCGACAACCCGACGACACGTCAGGAGTTTCTCATGCTGGTCGCTGGGCGCTGAACGCGCCGCGCCGGCCTAGCGGTCTTCCTTCATAGGAGCCAACGCCATGCCCCTGCACGCTCTGGATGATCAGCATCTCGACCATGACCTGGCGACCATCCGCATCAAGAACCTGCGTTTGCGTACCTACATCGGCATCAAGGACGAGGAGATCCTCAATCGGCAGGACGTGGTGATCAATGCCGTGATCCGCTACCGGGCCGACAAGGCGATGGCGTTCAATCGTATCGAGCAAGCGCTGAACTATCGCACCATCACCAAGGAGCTCATCGCTCTGGTGGAGGAAGGCCGCTTCCAACTGCTGGAGCGCATGACCCGCGAGGTGCTGGATCTGATCATGTCCCACGAGGAGGTGCTCACCGCTCAGGTGGAGATCGACAAGCCCCATGCGCTGCGCTTTGCCGATTCCGTCTCCATTACGCTCTCCGCCAGCCGGGAACCGCGTCGCCGGCACTGATCGATACCTCTCCTCAATCTGCCTCGGGTTGGTGGCAGCGGGTCTTTGCGCTTAGCATGGGGCAGTACCGCTGAGCCGAAAGAGAGAGACGCAACGTTGGAACGTGACATCTCCGCCCCGGAGTCGCCGCGGCGGCGTTATGCCCCCTGGGCCATGACCGCCATCGTGACGGCACTCGTTGCCCTGCTGTTCCAGGGCAGCCTGCCACCGCTGAACATTGCCGCCGCCATCTTCGCATTGATGGGACTGCGCCAGATCCGCCGCCGCCCCGACCGCTACATTGGCCGAGCTTTTTGCTGGCTGGCCATCGCGCTGGTGCTGATACTTGCCATACTGACGGCGATGCTCCAGCCCCCGGTGCTGGACGATGCTCCCGCCACTGCCCCCGAGCCGCGCACTATCGAGGTGGAATGACGAAACAGGGCGCGGCACGAATTCATACACGCCAAGTGAAGCAAGGCCCGTAGAGGCCAGGAGAAACGACATGGAAGCTCTGAAGGAAACGCAGCTCTACTGTCCGTTCGCCTATATCGACGGCAGTTGGGTCGCTGCCGACAGCGGTGAGCAGATCGAAGTGGTCAACCCGGCGACCGGCGAGACCTTCGGTACCGTACCGAGGCTGGGCCGGGCAGAGACCGAGCGCGCCATCGCCGCAGCGGATGCGGCGCTGGTCGGTTGGCGTGCCCTCACCGCCCAGGAGCGGGCCGACATCATCATGAAATGGCACGACCTGATGATGGAGCATCAGGACGACCTGGCAATGATCATGACCCACGAGCAGGGCAAGCCGCTCAAGGAGGCCGCCGGTGAGATCGCCTATGCGGCGAGTTTCCTGCGTTGGTTCGCCGAAGAGGCGCGGCGCATCTACGGCGAGACCATCCCGGCGTCGAAGCCCAATCAGCGTATCGTGGTGACCAAGCAGCCGGTGGGGGTGGTCGGTGCCATCACGCCGTGGAACTTCCCGGCGGCGATGATCACGCGCAAGGCCGGCGCGGCGCTGGCGGCAGGCTGTACCATCGTGATCAAGCCGGCCAGCCAGACCCCGTTCTCGGCCACTGCCCTGGCGCTGCTGGCCGAGCGTGCCGGCATCCCGCGCGGCGTCTTCAACGTGGTGCCGGGCCGGGCCAGCGAGATCGCCTCGGCAATGACCGAGTCGCCGCTGGTGCGCAAGATCACCTTCACCGGCTCCACCGAGGTGGGCCGCGAACTGATGGCGCAAGCCTCTCGCCACATTCAGAAGATCTCGCTGGAGCTGGGTGGCAATGCACCGTTCATCGTCTTCGAGGATGCCGACCTGGATGCCGCCGTCGAGGGAGCCATGGCGGCCAAGTTCCGCAATGCCGGCCAGACCTGCATCTGCACCAACCGCTTCCTGGTGCAGTCGAGCGTGATCAACGCCTTCTGCGAAAAGCTGGCGGTGGCCATGAACAGCGAGCTCAAGGTGGGTGATGGCACCGAGCCGGACATCAACATCGGCCCGCTGATCGATGACAAGGCGGTGGCCAAGGTCAGCGAGCACGTGCACGACGCCGTCGACAAAGGCGCGGAGCTGCTGCTGGGCGGCAATCCCCATCCGCTGGGTGGCAACTTCTTCTCACCGACCTTGATCAGCTTCGCCAACGCCGACATGAAGGTCGCCCATGAGGAGACCTTCGGCCCGCTGGCAGCGGTGTTCCCCTTCGAGGACGAGGAAGACGCCGTGCAGATGGCCAACGACACCCAATACGGCTTGGCCTCCTACTTCTACTCGCGGGATCTGGGCCGGGTATGGCGCGTTGCCGATGCGCTGGAGTACGGCATGGTGGGTATCAACACCGGGCTCATCTCCAACACTGCGGCACCGTTCGGCGGCGTCAAGGCTTCAGGCCTCGGCCGCGAAGGCGGTCACCAGGGAATCGAGGAGTTTCTCGAGACCAAGTACCTCTGCATCGACCTGGGTTGAGCCGAAGCACAAGCCACTCCACGGTAACCATCAAGGCCGGCGCAATGCCGGCCTTTCCATACCCACCTCAGCCTACCCAAGCCGCCTCTTTGCATCTATCAGTCAATTTGCATATTGTTACGGCTTATTAAAAGTCGCCCAGATGGCTAGATGACGAATGACATCGATGGAACGCAGGGGCTACCGCGTGGATGGCGAAGAGTCATCACGGCTTGCAGGGTAGGGGCGGTAGCGTGGCTGGTTTTCGGAGCGGGTATTAGATTTCAAGGAGCGGTCGTGCAACTGTCAAGAAAAATGGAAGATTATTTATTGGAGCGCCCTGCTCCAAAGGGTATTGATGTGCTTTGTGGTTTACAGCATTTTGCAATCATCACCTACGCTGTTCCGGCAGAGCGATTTCAGGGTATTTTTCCGGATCGGTTTAAATTGGACACCATAGAAGTCGATGGTCAGGTGATGGGACTGATATCGGTCGTTCCGTTCGTTGACGTAGATTTCACTTCGGCGGTTTTTCCGTTTCCTAAGTTTACTATGGGGCAAACGAACTATCGTATTTACATTATCGATGCTGAAACGGGTGAGCGTTGTGTATGGTTTCTTGGTACGGTCTTGGATTCTTGGGCCTTGGTCGTTCCCAGGTATTTATGGAATCTTCCGTGGCATGCAGGAAAGGTGAGGTTCGATTGCACTTTGAATGAAGAGACCGGATTGTACGATATCTACCAAATGGAGACCCGGTCTGCCTGGGCTGAGGCCTCAGTCGAATTGGCTCAGTCAGAAGCCGATTCACTCGAGTTCCCTGGTTTCCCAGATGTCGAGTCGGCTTTAGTCTATCTTACACACCCTTTGGCTGGCTTTTATCATCGCAGAGACAAAAAGCTGGGCACGTATCGGGTCTGGCATAAAGAGCTCGAGGTAAAGCCGGCCAGGTTGCAGTCGGCGAAATTCAAGCTTTTGTCTGATCTTGGCATTGTCAATGAGTTGGAGCAGAATTATCCTTACAGTGTCCTGATTGAGCCTCTCAATGAGTTTACCATCTATTTACCTCCGAAAATTGTCGATTGAGGTGTTGTCAAGTCACCTGGTTTAGGTGTGAGGCGAAGCAAAGATTAAAAATGAAAAGAGCCATGATTTCCACAGTAGTAGCCGTCATGCTCTTGTCGGCATGTGCTTATTGGGGCAATGACTTGCTTCGTTGGATTGAGCCTGAAACGCCGAGCGTGAGTATAGGACCGACGAATGACGGCCGATTGCTTCATGGCAAGCGCCTTCCTTCTGCAGGGCCGAATTACCGAACGTATTCGAGGCTGGGCTCGACGCTAGGCAGAACTGCCGTCAACGACCGTGTGCGCGACACGATGCTAGACTCATATATGGCACTTGAGGAAATCACACCCGAGGTCCGGTACGTGTATGGGGAGACGGGATGGCCATGGGGTGGGAGGTTCAGACCGCATCGTACCCACCAGAACGGGCTCTCGGTGGACTTCATGGTGCCGGTAACACGTAACGGTACCTCAACCGCGTTGCCCACGACGCCTTTCAACAAGTTCGGTTATGCCCTGCAATTCGATCAAGAAGGGCAGTCTGGTGATCTCAGGATCGATTTCGAAGCGATGGCGGCACACCTGGATGCGCTGGATGTCGCCGCACAGCAGCACGGTCTTCGTATTGCACTGGTGGTTTTTGCTCCGGACCTGCAGCGGAGGCTGTACGAAACCGAACTCGGCACCACGCTTAGGCATCGTCTGACTTTCAACGTCAATCCGTCCTGGGTCCGGCATGACGATCATTACCACGTGGATTTCGAGCTGACTGGTGGGGTCGCCGAGTAGTTCTCACGTTGATAAGTCAGCCACCGGACGGTAGAAGCCCCCATCGGTTTGAACTGCACCGATGGGGGCTTCTGCGTCTGGCGTGGGACTGCCGGCTTGCGCTGGTAGTCAGTGCTTGAAGTGGCGCATGCCGGTAAACACCATGGCGATTCCCGCTTCGTTGGCGGCGTCGATCACCTCCTGGTCGCGCATGGAGCCGCCGGGCTGGATCACCGCGGTGATGCCGGCCGCTGCGGCGGCGTCGATGCCGTCGCGGAAGGGGAAGAAGGCGTCCGAGGCCATCACCGAGCCGGGCACGGAGAGGCCCTCGTCGGCTGCCTTGATGCCGGCGATCTTGGCCGAGTAGACGCGGCTCATCTGGCCGGCGCCGACGCCGATGGTCTGGCCGTCCTTGGCGTAGACGATGGCGTTGGACTTGACGTACTTGGCCACCTTCCAGGCGAAGGCCAGGTCGCGCATCTCCTGCTCGCTGGGCACCCGCTCGCTGACCACGGTCAGCTCGTCGCGGCCGACCATGCCGAGGTCGCGGTCCTGGACCAGCAGCCCGCCGGTGACGCGCTTGAAGTCGTGGGCGTGCTCGCGCTCGCCGGGCCAGTTGTCGCCGACGTCGAGCAGGCGCACGTTCTGCTTCTCGGCGACGATGGCACGGGCGGCTTCCTCGACCCCGGGGGCGATGATCACCTCGACGAACTGGCGGTCGATGATGGCGCGGGCGGTCTCGGCGTCGAGCGGGCGGTTGAAGGCGATGATGCCGCCAAAGGCGCTGGTGGGGTCGGTGGCGAAGGCCTTGTCGTAGGCTTCACGGGGCGAGGCGCCTACCGCTACGCCGCAGGGATTGGCGTGCTTGACGATCACGCAGGCGATGTCGGTGAAGCTCTTGACGCACTCGAAGGCGGCGTCGGTGTCGGCCACGTTGTTGAACGAGAGCTCCTTGCCCTGCAGCTGACGAGCGGTGGCGACGCTTGCCTCGCGGGCGTCGGCTTCGACGTAGAAGGCCGCGCTCTGGTGCGGGTTCTCGCCGTAGCGCATGGCCTGCTTCTTGACGAACTGCACGTTGTAGGTACGCGGGAAGCCATCCTCGCCGCCGGGCACACGCTGGCCCAGGTAGTCGGCGATGGCGGCATCGTAGCCGGCGGTGTGTTCGAAGGCCTTCACTGCCAGGTCGAAGCGGGTGGCATGGCTTACTGCGCCACTCTGGGAGTCGATCTCGGCCAGCACGCGCTCATAGTCGCCGGCATCCACCACGATGGTGGTGTGGGCGTGGTTCTTGGCGCAGGCGCGGACCATGGTCGGGCCGCCGATGTCGATGTTCTCGATGGCGTCTTCCAGGGTGCAGTCCGGCTTGGCGACGGTCTGGGCGAAGGGGTAGAGGTTGACCACCACCATGTCGATGGGCGCGATGCCGTGTTCGACCATCACCGCGTCGTCCTGACCGCGGCGACCCAGGATGCCGCCATGGATCTTCGGGTGCAGGGTCTTGACGCGGCCGTCCATGATCTCGGGGAAGCCGGTGTGCTCAGACACCTCGGTAACGGCGATGCCGTTCTCCTGCAGCAGGCGGAAGGTGCCGCCGGTCGAAAGCAGCTCGACACCGCGTTCGCTCAGGCCGCGGGCGAAGTCGACGATGCCGGTCTTGTCGGAGACGCTGATCAGGGCGCGGCGTACCGGGGTGGGGGAGGCTTGGGCCATGGTGCGGTGCAACTCTCTGTCGGAAGTGGATGTGTAAGGGGCCGGGCCGTTCAGGGAGCGTCGCCCGGCGGTGTCAGATCAGGTCGTGCTGCTTGAGCTTCTTGCGCAGGGTGCCGCGGTTGAGGCCGAGCATTTCGGCGGCGCGGGTCTGGTTGCCCTGGGTGTATTCCAGCACGCTGGCCAGCAGCGGCGCCTCGACCTCGGCCATGACCATGGCGTAGAGGTCGGTCACGGTACCGCCGTCCAGGTGGTCGAAGTAGCGTCGCATGGCGGCGTCAACGGCTTCGCGCAGGGGCTGTTCGCCCAGCGTACTGGGCGGCGTGGTGAGGCTGCCGAGCTCGGGCAGGCCGGTCAAGGCGCTAGCCTCCAGGCCTGGCAGATTGGCATTGGGGTCGAAAACTTCACGGTTCATGCGGCACTGATTCCATTCGTTGCCCACGAAAGGCCGGTTGCGCCCTCGAGGGAAAACAGATCGTCGATGAAGTCATACTGTTCGTTCGGCTGCTCCAGGGCATTGAAGGCTGCCCGCAGCTCGCGCTGCCGGTCGCTGTCGAAGCGGCGGTCGGCAGCGAGATACCAACCCAGGTGCTTGCGTGCAATGCGCACCCCCATGTAGTGGCCGTAGAAGTCGTGCAGGGCACGGACATGGCCCAGCAGGGCATCGGCGCGCTCGTTCATGTCGGGAGGCGGGCAAGTGCGCCCGTAGCGCAGGTAATGGTCGATCTCGCGAAAAATCCAGGGGTTGCCCTGGGCGCCGCGGCCGATCATCACCGCATCCGCACCAGTATAGTCCAGAACTTCGGCCGCCTTGCGTGGAGAGTCGATATCGCCGTTGGCGAAGACCGGGATGCTCACCGCCTGCTTGATGGCGGCGATGGTGTCGTATTCCGCTTCACCCTGGTAGCGCTGCTGACGATGACGGCCATGTACCGCCAGCGCCTGAATACCGGCGCTTTCGGCCAGCCGTGCCACGCGCACGCCGTTGTTGCTGTCGGCGCACCAGCCGGTGCGGATCTTGAGCGTCACCGGCACCTCGACCGCGGCAACCACGGCGTCGAGGATCTCCGCCACCAGCGCTTCGTCGCGCAGCAGGGCCGAGCCGGCGGCCTTGTTGCAGACCTTCTTCGCCGGACAGCCCATGTTGATGTCAATGATCTCGGCGCCCTGTGCGGCGTTCAGTCGCGCGGCCTCGGCCAGCATGGCGGCGTCGCCGCCAGCGATCTGCACCGCACGCGGCCCCGGCTCGCCCGTATGGTCCATACGCTGGCGCGACTTGCGCGTATTCCACAGTGCCGGGTCGGAGGTGACCATCTCGCCCACCACCAGTCCGGCCCCCAGACGGCGGCAGAGCTGGCGGAAAGGGCGGTCGGTGACGCCGGCCATGGGGGCCAGGATGACCCGGTTGGGCAGGCGGTGGCGACCGATCTGTGGCAGTGGGCGACTATCGGGCATGGGGCGGCTCAGTGAACCAGGGGCTGCATATGATACGCCCCCGAAGGGGCAGGGTGAAGGTCACGATGGTGGCCAAGTGAGGTTGGCGGTCAACGGGCTCAAGCCGGACGTCGACCGCTGAGGCGCACCCAGCCCTCGCGAACCTGCGGCTCATCCATCACCAACCCCTGCTCGCGATAGGCGTCGAGCACCTCATCGGCCTGGCCTGCGAGAATCCCCGACAGCGCCAGACGACCGCCGGGCGCGACGTGCCCGGCGATGGTCGGCGCCAGCTCCACCAGCGGGCCGGCCAGGATGTTGGCCACCACCAGTGGGAAGCGGCGTTTGACGTCGAGCTGCTCGGGATAGCAGAGCGTCAGCTCGTGCTCGGCAACGTCGTTGCGTATGGCATTGTCGCGGCTGGCCTGCAGCGCCTGGGGGTCGATGTCGGTGCCGGTGGCCATTGCCGCTCCGAGCTTGAGCGCGGCGATGGCGAGGATACCGGAGCCGCAGCCCACGTCGAGCAGCTCGATGCCGTCGAGGCCGCCTTCCAGCGCCAGCGCATCGAGCCACTCGAGGCACAGGGCCGTGGTGGGGTGGGTGCCGGTGCCGAAGGCCAGGCCGGGGTCCAGGTGCAGGTTGACGGCATCGAGGTCGGGAGGCTCGTGCCAGCTGGGCACGATCCACAGCCGCTGGCCCATGCGCAGCGGTTTGAAGTCCTCCATCCACTCGCGCTCCCAGTCGCGGTCGGCGAGCAGCTCGTGCTCGATGACCGGACAGGGCTCGTCGGGCACGCTCTCGGCCCAGGCGGCGGCCAGGCGCTCGAGCATGGCCTCGAGGCCTTCGAGATCGTCGTAGAGCCCCGTCAGCACCGTTTCGTTCCACAGCGGCGTGGTGCCGCGCTCGGGCTCGAATACCGGGTCGTCGTGGGCATCCTGCAGCGTGATGGCGGTGGCACCTTCGGCCAGCAGAAGCTCTTCGAGCAGCTCGGCCTGCTCCGGGGCGACATAGGCCTTGAGTTGCAGCCAGGGCATGGCATTCTCCGTGCTTAACGCAGACGGGGTGGCCTTGGCCACCCCGCCGGGAGCGATGTTCGGACCGGGAAGCGAACTTCCTAGGAGCCGAGCTTCTTCTCCAGGTAGTGAATGTTGACGCCGCCCTGCTGGAAATGGCCGTCGCGGACCAGGTCCTTGTGCAGGTCGGTGTTGGTCTTGATGCCTTCCACCAGCAGCTCGTCGAGGCCATTGCGCATGCGCGTCAGTGCGATCTCGCGGCTGTCGCCCCAGGTGATCAGCTTGCCGATCAGCGAGTCGTAGTGGGGCGGCACGGTATAGCCGGTGTAGAGATGCGAATCCATGCGAATGCCCAGGCCGCCCGGCGGGTGGTAGAGCGTGACCTTGCCGGGAGAGGGCATGAAAGTGCGCGAATCCTCGGCGTTGATGCGGCATTCGAAGGCATGGCCGTTAATCTTGACGTCCTCCTGTCGGATCGACAGCGGCAAGCCCGAGGCGATGCGCAGTTGCTCACGCACGATGTCCACGCCGGTCACCATCTCGGTGACGGGGTGCTCCACCTGCACGCGGGTGTTCATCTCGATGAAGAAGAACTGGCCGTCCTCATAGAGGAACTCGAAGGTGCCGGCGCCGCGGTAGTTGATCTCGAGGCAGGCCTGGCGGCACGCTTCGAGCACCTCGGCGCGGGCCTTCGGGTCGATGCCCGGTGCTGGCGCTTCTTCCAGCACCTTCTGGTGGCGGCGCTGCAGCGAGCAGTCGCGGTCATACAGGTGGATGGCATTGCCCTGGCCGTCGGCCAGCACCTGAACCTCGACGTGGCGCGGGCGCTCGAGGAACTTCTCCATATAGACCGTGCCGTCGCCGAAGGCCGCGTGGGCCTCGGTGCGCGTTACGGTGATCGCCGAGAGCAGGTGCCCCTCGGTGTGCACCACGCGCATGCCGCGTCCGCCACCGCCGGCGGCGGCCTTGATGATTACCGGATAGCCGATGCGCCGGGCGATGGCCATGTTGTCGCCTTCGTCGTCACCCAGCGGCCCGTCGGAGCCGGGTACGGTCGGCACGCCAGCCTTCTTCATGGCCTCGATGGCGCTGACCTTGTCGCCCATCAGGCGGATGGTCTCGGCACGCGGGCCGATGAAGACGAAGCCGGAGCGCTCCACCTGCTCGGCAAAGTTGGCGTTCTCGGAGAGAAAGCCGTAGCCGGGGTGGATGGCGCTGGAATCAGTGACTTCCGCGGCGCTGATCAGCGCCGGAATGTTCAGATAGGATTGTGCCGAGGGGGCCGGGCCGATGCATACGGCCTCGTCGGCCAGGCGAACGTGCATCAGCTCGCGGTCGGCCTTGGAGTGTACCGCGACGGTCTTGATGCCCAGCTCCTTGCAGGCACGCAGAATTCGCAGGGCGATCTCGCCGCGGTTGGCGATGAGAACCTTGTCCAGCATAGGGAGTCCGCCAGTGTCGGTGAAAGATCAGGAAATGACGAGCATCGGCTGGTCGAACTCGACCGGCTCGCCGTCCTCGACCAGGATGGCCTCGATGACGCCGTCACGATCGGCCTCGATCTGGTTCATCATCTTCATAGCTTCGACGATGCACACGGTCTCGCCCTTACGCACGCTCTGGCCGATCTCGACGAACGGCTTGGAGCCAGGCGCCGGGCTGCGATAGAAGGTACCGACCATGGGCGAGGTCAGCGCATGACCCTGGTAGGCGGCCGCAGGTGCTTCTTCGGCAGGGCCGGAAGCGGAAGCGGGTGCCGGCTGGCTGGGCATGGCCTGAGCGGGCGCATACTGGGGCATGGGAGGCTGGGGCCAGCTCACCCCGTTGGGGTGGCGGCTGATACGCACCGACTCTTCGCCTTCCTGAATCTCGATTTCGCTGATGTTGGATTCTTCGAGCAGCTCGATCAGCTTCTTGACCTTACGGATATCCATGTTAAGTCTCGACCGGTGGGTAAATGGCGCTGGCAGGGCGCTGTTAACCCCAGCCAACTTTCGATAGATCGCGACAAGATGGTGAACATTGCCGACGCTATCGGCCTCAAAGAGCGTTGTTGGCGGAGTGTGCCTAAAATCCGCGGGGATGTCCAGCCGGTCGAACGGCGTTCGGTTACGTCATGAGGAGTCAGGATGCTTCAGGAACGGAAGCCTGGCCTTCGAGCCAGTCGAGCAGGCCCTGCAGGTGGCTGGCGAGTTCGCCCGCCCGCACCTCGCCTTGAATACGCGCTTCGCGGACCTCTTCTTCCCCGCTGAAGAATAGCAGGCTCGGCGGGCCGAACAGGCCGAAGTGGTCGAGAAGTTCACGGGTTGCACTATCCGTGCGGGTGACGTCGACGTAGATATGGGCGAACTGCGCCAAGGGCTCGGCGACCCGCGGGTCGGGATAGACCTGGCGTTCCATCTGCTTGCAGGAGATGCACCAGTCGGCGGTGAAGTGGACGAAGGCCGGCTGGCCCTGGGTTGAGCGCGCGCGCAGCTCACTGCGCAGCCCTTCGAGATCCGCCACGGTAGTGACCGGGGGCGCTTCGACGGTACCCGAGCCGTTGGGCAGGGCGGCCAGCGGACGCAGCGGGTCGCTGCCACCCATGGCAGCACCGAACACCAGGGCGATGCCCCAGGCCAGCAACAGCAGGCCGCCGGCCTGGCGTACTCGCGGCCAGCCCTGAGCCTGATTGAGCGAGAGGGCGCCAAGTGCCAGGGCGCTGCCAATGGCCAGGGCTGCCCACAGCAGGAGGCTGACGGAAGCAGGAAGCAGCCGCTCGATCAACCACACGGCGACGCCCAGCAGCAGAATGCCGAAGGTTGGAACCGAAGGGTTTGAATTCGACACGATGTTCGTACGCCTGAAGACCACGCTCGACGATGTGCTGGCGCTGCCCGAAGTGCGC
>NZ_BAEU01000142.1:0-4792 GCF_000246875.1 Halomonas sp. KM-1 | reverse complement strand
CCGGGGGCGACCAGACCATGCCCTTCGGTGGGGTCAAGCAGTCGGGTAACGGCCGTGACAAGTCGCTGCACAGCCTGGAGGAGTATTCCGAACTGAAGAGTGTGTGGATGTCGCTTTCGCTATAGCCGTACGCCGCTCCGCACGACGGGCCGACCGCACACTGTGCGGCCGGCCCGTGTCGTTTCCGCGGCTGCCCTGTATTCAAGGCAGCGCTCAAGGCAGCCGGGATTTGGCCTCAAGCCAGAATGATGAACAGCAGCACGCTCAGCACCGCGGCGATCATGACGTAGGGGAGCTGGGTCAGGGCGTGTTGCAGAGGCGTCACGCTGCAGCCGCGGGCGCTGAGTACCGTGGAGTCGCCGAAGAAGCAGGCGTGGGAACCGAAGGCGCCTGCCGAGATCATGGCGCCCAGCGTCAGGGGCAGCGAGGCGTCGGTGGCCAGCGCTAGCGGCACCACGATCGGGAAGGCGATGGCATAGATGCCCCAGAACGAACCGGTGGCGAAGGCGATGCCCGCCAGTATCAGGAAGGTGATCGCCGGCAGCCACTGACCGGCCATTACCGGCATGACCCACTCGATCAGCGTCTCGGTCAAGCCCAGTCGTTCGTTGACGTCCTGCAGGATGAAGGCGGCGAAGACGATGCCCAGCGGCACCAGCATGACCTGTAAGCCCTTGATGATCTCGTCGAACAGGCGACTCAGGGGAGCCATGTCCTGGGCCACGTACAGGCCGAGCGTCACCAACAGGGCAAACGCCACGCCGATCATGGCGTCGATCTCGAACCACCAGGTAGCGAAGATCAGCGTAGCCATCGGCAACAGGAAGTTGATCAGGCGAGCCGGTCGGTGGGTGAACTGCTCGGGGTTCTGCTCCTCGTTGCTCTCGGGCACGCGCTCTTCGTCGCCTTGCTCCGCGCGCTTCATCTTGCCCAGCGCCGGAATCACGCCAGCCGCGACCAGCAGCACCACGATCAGTGCCATCCAGGGGTAGAAGAGGTAAGGAATCAGCGTGAGGTAATAGCTGAACCCCCGGCCGGTTTCGGCGACGCCGTGGCTTTCCAGCAGCCCCGAGAGGTAGATCGCCCAGGTCGAGAAGGGAACGATCAGGCAGATGGGAGCAGCGGTGGAATCGACGACATAGGCCAGCATCGAGCGCGATATCTTGAGCTTGTCGGCCAGGCGCTTCATCGCCGCCGAGACGGTCATGGCGTTGAGGTAGTCATCGATGAAGATCAGCACCCCGAGCCCGACGCTGCCCAGCAGCGCGCTGCGGCGCGTGGTGCAGTAGCGTCCGGCGGCGCGACTGAACGCCTCCGTACCGCGGGCGAAGTGCAGCAGGCCGATCAGGCTGCCGAGCAGGCCACAGACCAGGATGATCCAGCCCATGGTGGGATTCTGCATCACCTCCAGGCTGCTGGCGGCCATGTCCTGTACGGCGGTGGTCGGCGACAGCATGATGAAGCCGCTCAGCGCGCCGGCCAGCAGGGCTTCCAGGGTGCGGCGCGTCAGCAGGGCCATGCTGATGACCACGGTGGTGGGCAGCAGACTGTAGAGGCCGTAGTTGTCGCCGTCGATCAGCGCAAAACCGCTGAGGCTGGCAATCAGCACGACACCGAGAAACAGCAGGCCACCCTTGGTGGCACTGCCGAAGCGTTGGGGGTGGGCCGTCGGGCCCGAAGGAGAGTATGCCATGATCGTTAACCTTTATTGTTGTACGTTGCACCTTTGATAGAGCCGCTCTTGCAGAGAAGCGTTACAGATAACCGTCCTTGCGTAGCGATGCCGTGGTGGCGGCGAAGGCCTCGTCGAGGACCGCAATCACCCGGTCCACCACGTCACGATTCCAGATCAGCGGCGGCGAGATGATGTTGAGGTGACCCACCGGTCGGATGATCACGCCGCGCTTCTGGGCCTCGGCGGCGACCCGGTCGCCAACTCGCGCCTCCACCGGCAGCAACTCCTTGGTGGCCTTGTCGGCGACGTTCTCGATGGCCAGCATGAAGTGGCTGCCCCTCACGTCGCCGACGGTTTCGTGGTGGCCAAGGGTCTTGAGCTGCCGCTCCAGGTAGGGCCCTACCTCGCGTACGTTGTCGCAGATGCCCTCGCGCTCGATGATCTCGATGTTCTTGAGCGCTGCCGCACAGCTCACCGGATGGCCGGAGTAGGTGAAGCCGGTACTCAGTACGCCGCCCTTGCGCTGGGGGATGCTCAATACCTCGAAGATCTCGTCGGAAATCAGGGTGGCGCCCAGGGGCGCATAGCCGGAGGAGAGACCCTTGGCGCAGTTGATGATGTCCGGCTGGGTATCGAATACCGCTTCGGAGGCGAAGAAGTGCCCCAGGCGGCCGAAGCCGGTGACCACCTCATCGGCGATATAGAGAATCTCATGGGCGCGGCACACCGCCTGCATACGGGCATGGTAGCCCGCCGGTGCCATCAGCACGCCGCCTGCTCCCATGATCGGCTCGGCGATGAAGGCGGCGATGTTCTCGGCGCCGATGCGCTCGATGGTCTCCTCCAGTTCGGCCACCAGATGGTCACAGTACTCCGCTTCGCTCATTCCCGCCGGACGGCGGTAGAGGTTGGCTTCGCTGAGGTGGGTGACCAGATGTTTCAGGGTGTCGAACCCCCAGTTGTTGCTCTCGATGCCGGTCAGGCTCGCCGCCAGGTAGGTGGTGCCATGGTAGGCGTTGTTGCGCGACAGGATGCGCTTCTTGTTCGGTTTGCCCAGGCGGTTGAAGTAGTAATGCACCAGGCGGATGGTGGCATCGTTGGCCGTCGAGCCGCCGCAGCTGTAGAAGACGTGATTGAGATGGGCTGGGGCCAGCGCGGCCAGCTTGGCGGCCAGCTCCGCCGCCGGAGCGTTGGAGAGGTTGTTGAAGGTGGAGAAGTAGGCCATGCGGGTGGCCTGCTCGGCCATGGCCTGGCCGATCTCGGCGCGGCCGTGGCCGACGTTGACGCACCACAGGCCGGCGATACCGTCGATGAAGCGGTTACCGTGGATGTCCGCCACGTAGATGCCGTCGCTGTCGGTGATCAGGTCGCAGCCCTTTTCATGAAAGAGGCTGTAGTCGGTGAAGGGGTGAATGAAATGATCCCTGTCCTTTTGCCACAGCGACTGGGCATCCAAGGTCCGGGGTGGCGTGCGGGTAGCGGTGGTCATGGTCGGCCTCGCGTGTCCGATGTCGTTGTTGGAATGTGTTCCATTGAGGTCGGGTTCAGACTAGCGAGAGGGCGGAAGCGGGGAATATATCCTGATTGGGGTATATCGGCCTCAGGGCAGGCCGGCCTAGGGTTGGAGTCATGACCCAGACATAACGGTCCAGACATAACGATCCAGACATAACGATCCAGACATAACGATCCAGACATAACGATCCAGACATAACGACAAGGGAGACAACCTGGATGAGCGTTTCCATCGACGGCCAGCGGCTCTGGTCGAGCCTGATGGCCATGGCCGAGATCGGTCCCACCGCGAACGGCGGCAGCAGCCGCTTGGCATTGACCGAGGAGGATGCCGCCGGTCGGCGCCTGCTGATCGAATGGTGCGAGGCGCTTGGCTGCACGCTGCGGGTCGACCGGGTCGGCAATCTCTTTCTGCGCCGTCCCGGCAAACGTGACGATCTCGATCCGGTGGCCACCGGCAGTCATCTCGACACCCAGCCCAAAGGCGGGCGCTTCGACGGCATCCTCGGGGTACTGGCGGGGCTCGAGGTGTTCCGTACCCTGCACGATCAGGGCATCGTCACCGAGCGCCCGCTGGAGCTGGTGGTGTGGACCAACGAAGAGGGCAGCCGCTTCGCTCCGGCCATGGTGGCCTCCGGCACCTTCGCCGGCGAATTCAGCGAGGCCTATACCCTGTTGCGCCAGGACCGTGACGGCGTGACCTTCGGCGAGGCGCTGGCCGCCTGTGGCTTTGCCGGCGAGCTGCCGGTGGGTGAGCCCCGCTTCGACGCCTTCTTCGAACTGCACATCGAGCAGGGGCCGGTGTTGGAGGAGGAGCAAGAGGCCATCGGCGTGGTCACCGGTGTGCAGGGCATGCGCTGGTTCGACGTCATCCTGCGCGGCCAGTCGGCCCATGCCGGGCCCACGCCGATGCGCTATCGCCACGATGCCCTGGCTGCCGCGGCACGCCTGATCGATCGGCTGCAGGCGCTGGCCATGGCCGATGACAGCGGCGCCACCAAGGTGACCTTCGGCTGCCTGGAGATCGACAGTCCCTCGCGCAACGTGATTCCCGGCGAGGTACGCCTGACCGTGGATCTTCGCCATGTCGACGAGGGCGAGCTGGACGCCCTGGAGGCCCGCTATGATCGGGAGCTGGCAGCCGCGGCCGAGGCCTTCGGCGTGACAGCGGCCAGCGAGCGCATCTGGGTGTCGCCGGTGGTCAACTTCGATGCCGGCTGTATCGATGCCGTCGAGCGCGCTGCTCGCGCCCAGGGGGTGCCGTACCGACGGATGATGAGCGGTGCCGGCCATGATTCGGTTTACGTGTCGCGGGTGGCGCCGACCTCGATGATCTTCATCCCCTGTCGCGACGGTATCAGTCACAACGAGGCCGAGTACGCCACGCCGGAGCACTGTGCCCTGGGCGCCCAGGTGCTCTGCGACGCCCTGCTGGAACGCGCCAACCGTCAAGGAGTGCGCCATGAGCTTTGAGAACCCCACCACCCTGGCCGACTGGCAGACTCTGGCCGACAGCGTGATCCCGGGTCTGGCGTCGCGCGCCTTTATCGACGACACCTTCGTCGCTGCCGAGAGCGGTGACACCTTCGAATCGCGCAACCC
>NZ_BAEU01000143.1:0-66420 GCF_000246875.1 Halomonas sp. KM-1 | reverse complement strand
ACGCCTGGGGCAGGGCGCTGGGCCTGCCGTTCGGGCGGGCACCGGCGGCGACGCTGCGGGCCTTGATTATGGCGGACTCGGTCGGCAGCGTGCGGGTCACCCCCTGGCGGCGGCTGCTGGTCGAGGGCTTTCCCGCCGGCGAGCCTTCGCCGCCGGGGCTGCTGGAGAGCGAGAGCGATCCACGCCTGGCCATGCAGGCCTGTCCGGGCGCGCCCTACTGCGAGCAGGCCAGCGTGGCAACCCTGGGCCTGGCTCGGGAATTGGCCGAACGGATGGACGGCCAGGGATCGCGCAGCGTGCACCTGTCCGGCTGCGTCAAGGGCTGCGCCTGCCAGGCACCCACGGACCTCTGCCTGACCGGCCGGGCGGGGCGCTTCGACCTGATCGTCGGTGATCGCGCCGATGGGGAGCCGGTGGCCACCGGCCTGGATGAATCCGATGTTATCGAACACCTAGAGAAGAATCGCGATGCCTTACGTCTATGAAACGGACGGCCCGGCCATCTACCGGGAGTCCTTTTCCATCATCCGGCGCGAGGCCGAGTTGGCGCGCTTCGCGCCGGAGGAGGAGCCAGTAGCGGTGCGCATGATCCATGCCGCCGGGCTGGTGGAACTCGCCGCGCATATTCACTTCCGCGGCGATGCGGTGAATCGGGCCCGGACGGCGCTGGAGCAGGGCGCCCCGATTCTGTGCGATGCGCGCATGGTTTCCGAGGGCATCACCCGCAAGCGCTTGCCGGCAGACAACCCGGTGATCTGTACCCTGCACCATGAGCGGGTACACGACCTCGCCCGGGAGCTGGCCACCACCCGCTCGGCGGCGGCGCTGGAGCTTTGGCGACCCCATCTCGACGGCGCGGTAGTGGCGATCGGCAATGCGCCCACCGCGCTGTTCCACCTGCTCAACATGCTGGAAGATCCGGCCTGCCCGCGCCCGGCGGCGATCATCGGCTGCCCGGTAGGCTTTGTGGGCGCCGCCGAATCCAAGCAGGCCCTGTGGGAGAGCGCCGCGGCCCCCTGCGTGATCGTCGAAGGCCGCCTCGGCGGCAGCGCGGTGACGGTGGCCGCCCTCAATGCCATGGCGGATCGCAGCGAATGAGCCAGGAAACCATCACACTGGGCACCATCCATGGCGTCGGCCTCGGCCCCGGCAGCCAGGACCTGATGAGCGTGCGCGCCGACCGGCTGATTCGCGGGGCCACCCACGTCGCCTATTTCCGCAAGAAGGGGCGCCGCGGCCATGCCCGAAGCATCGTCGAGGGTCTGCTGGCGCCCGACGTGATCGAGATCCCGCTGGAGTATCCGGTCACCACCGAAATCCCCTTCGACGACCCGCTCTACAACGAACTGCTGGCGACCTTCTACGAGAACGGCGTCGCGCAGCTCAGCGAGATCGCCGAGGCCGGCTGCGATGCGGTGGTGCTGTGTGAGGGTGATCCGTTCTTCTACGGCTCCTTCATGCACCTCTATACCCGCCTGCAGGGGCGGGTGCCGGTGGAAGTGGTGCCCGGCATCACCGGCATGTCTGCCGCCTGGACCGCCACCGGGCAGCCAGTGACCTGGGGCGACGACATCATGACCGTGCTGATGGGCACCCTGCCCGAAGCGACGCTGGTCGAACACATCGCGCGCACCGATGCCCTGGTGGTGATGAAGATCGGTCGCAACCTGGCCAAGCTCCAGCGAGCGCTGGCCGGGGCCGGTCGGGAGCATGAGGCCTGGCTGATCGAGTACGCCGCCATGCCGCAGCAGCGGATACGACCGTTTCACGAGGTCGGCGACAGCGTGCCCTACTTCTCCATCGTGGTGATCCATGGCAATGGGAGACGGCCATGACTGCCAAGAGCAACACCGGTTGGCTGAAGGTGGTTGGCCTCGGCCCGGGCGATGATGCGCTGATCACCCCGGAAGTCTCCACCGCCCTGAACGAGGCCACCGACGTGGTGGGCTACGTGCCCTACGTCGAACGGGTGTCGCCGCGGCCGGGGCTGGTGCGCCACGGTTCGGACAACCGCGAGGAGATCCGCCGCGCGGAGCAGGCGCTGCGGCTGGCCGCCGAGGGGCAGCGGGTGGTGGTGGTCTCCTCAGGGGACCCCGGCGTGTTTGCCATGGCCGCGGCGCTGTTCGAGGCGCTCGAAGCCGGCGAGCCCGAATGGCGCGAGCTGGACATCCAGGTGCTGCCGGGCATCTCCGCCATGCTGGCTGCCAGCGCACGCCTGGGCGCGCCGCTGGGCCACGACTTCTGCTGTATCAACCTTTCCGACAACCTCAAGCCCTGGGCGCTGGTCGAACGGCGCCTGCGGCTGGCCGCCGAGGCCGATTTCGCCATGGCTTTCTACAACCCGCGCTCCCGCGCCCGGCCGGAGGGCTTCGTCCGCGCCCTCGAGGTGCTGCGCGAGGCCTGCGGGGCGGAGCGCCCGATCATGTTCGCCCGGGCCGTCTCCACGCCGGAAGAGCAACTGAGGGTCACCACTCTGGGCGAGGCCGCGGCGGAGATGGCCGATATGCGCACCCTGGTGATGGTGGGCTCCAGCCAGACGCGCCTGATCCCGCGCAATACCGTAGGCGTGCCCTGGGTCTACACCCCGCGCTCGGTCCTAGAGCCTGTCTCAGGGGCTTGCTCAGGGACTGACGCAGGAGCCGAGCCGTGATGCAGCCAGGCCAACACCGCATCGACCGAATGCACCTCGCGCCGCGGCGGCGGCACTGGCCGCTCGATCATCACCACCGGCACGCCCAGCCGGCGAGCGGCGTCGAGCTTGGCGATGGCGCCGGTGCCGCCGGCGTTCTTGCACACGACGCGCTGGATGCCGTGCTCCCGCAGCAGCGCCAGGTCGCCGTCCAGCGTGAAGGGGCCGCGGTCGAGGACGATATGGTGGCGGGGCAGGGGCGGCGGCGTCTCGGGGGCATCGACCAGCCGCAGCAGATAGTGGTGCTGGGGCTGGGCGGCGAAGGCGGAGAGCTGTTGGCGGCCGATGGCCAGCAGGATGCGCTGGGGCGGGCCGGCCAGGGCCTGTACCGCCGCTTCCACATCGGCGACCGGTGTACAGCAGTCCCCGGCCTGGGGCGCCCAGGGCGAGCGGGTCAGGGCGATCAGCGGAATGCCGCTGTGGCTTGCCGCGGCCACGGCGTTGCGGCTCATCTGCTCGGCGAAGGGATGGGTGGCATCGACCAAATGGGTGATGCGCTGCTCCGTCAGCAAGGCGGCCAGGCCTGCCACGCCGCCGAAGCCGCCGACCCGGGTGGGCAGCGGCTGGGGCTTGGGCGCCTTGACCCGGCCGGCATAGCTGAACAGGGCCGGAATCGAGCGCTCGGCCAGGGCAGTCGCCAGGGCACTGGCCTCAGTGGTTCCCCCTAGAATCAGGATTTTCATATGACGGATCGTGATGACGCCCCCTGGCTGACCCTGCTTGGCTGGGGGGAAGGTGGCACAGAAGGGCTGACCGCGGCAAGCCGCGAGGCGCTGGAGGCCGCCGAGCTGGTGTTCGGTGCCCGGCGCCATCTACGCCTGCTGCCGGCGTTGGTCGCCGAGGTGCGGGAGTGGCCGGTTCCCTTCGCCGAGGGCATCCCTCGTCTGCTGGCCGAGCGGGGCCGGCGGGTGGTCATGCTGGTCTCCGGCGATCCCTTCTGGTTCGGCGCCGGAGCCACGCTGGCGCGCCACCTGCCCGCCGAGGAGTGGCGGGCGCTGCCGGCGCCTTCCACCTTCAGCCTGGCGGCATCGCGCCTGGGCTGGCCGCTGGAGGCGTGCACCTGCCTCGGCCTGCACGCCAAGCCGCTGACGCGCATCCGGCCCTACCTGCAGCAGCACCGACATCTATTGGTGCTGCTACGGAATGGGGACGCCGTGCGTGAGCTGGCCGGCCTGTTGGTGCGCTTCGGCTTCGGTGGGTCGCGGCTTCACGTGCTGGAAGCGCTGGGGGGAGACGACGAGCGCCTTCGCAGCATGCGGGCCGACGCCGACCTGCCCGGCGATATCGCCCACCCGGTGGCGGTGGGGCTGGAGGTGGCCGGTGATGGTCCGGCCCTGCCGCTCACACCCGGCCTGCCGGACGCGCTGTTCGAGCACGACGGCCAGCTCACCAAGCAGGCCGTGCGCGCCATGACCCTGGCCGCCCTGGCTCCGAGGGCGGGGCAGCGGCTGTGGGACATCGGCACGGGCTCGGGCTCGATCGCCATCGAGTGGCTGCTGGTTCATCCGGAGAACCAGGCGGTGGCCTTCGAGTGCCACGCCGAGCGGGCAGCGCGGGCACGCCGTAATGCCGACAACCTCGGCGTCGACTGGCTCGAGGTGGTGGAGGGCGCCGCCCTCGACGTTCTGAAAAATCAGGCACAGGAAGACCTGCTGCCGCCGGAAGCGGTCTTTATCGGGGGCGGGTTATCGGAAAGCTTGCTGGAGGCGCTGTGGCAGCGCCTGCCGCCCGGGGTGCGCCTGGTCGCCAATGCGGTGACCCTGGAGTCCGAGGCCCTGCTGGCCGAGTGGCAGCGGCGGATTGGCGGCGAGCTGCTGCGCATCGAGCTGTCCAGCGCCGCTCCCCTCGGCAACCGTCGCGGCTGGAAGGCCGGTTACCCCATCGTGCAGTGGCGGGTGACCCGATGAAGGCGGCATCGAACGACATGTGCGTGGTCGGCTTCGGCTTTCGCCGCGCGGCACCGCTGGCCTCGCTGGCCGATCTGCTGGCGCAGTTGGAGGCTCGCTATGGCCCCGTCGACCGCCTGGCAGCGGCAGCGTCCAAGCGGGCGCTGGTCGAGGCGCTGGGGCGCGAGCGGGGCATGGCGGTGATCGCCGTGGCCGACGAGGCGCTGCCATCGGCCGTCACCCTCACGCACTCCCGCCATAGCCTCGAGGCCCGGGGCACGGGCAGCGTCGCCGAGGCCGTCGCCCTGCTGGCGGCGGGGCCCGGAGCGGAATTGCTCGGCCCCCGGCTGATTTCGGCGGATCGCATGGCCACCGCGGCAGTAGCGAGAGGGGCTTTGAGAGGAGCTTTGAGAGGAGAGGGCGCATGACCATACATTTCATCGGCGCCGGCCCCGGGGCGCCGGACCTGCTGACGCTGCGCGGGCGCGATCTCATCGCGGCCTGCCCCGTGTGCCTCTACGCGGGCTCGCTGGTGCCCGAGCAGATCCTGGCCCACTGCCCGGAGGGCGCCCGTATCGTCAACACCGCGCCGCTCTCCCTCGACGAGATCGTCGCCGAGATGCGCGCCGCCCATGCCGCGGGCCTGGATGTCGCCCGGCTGCACTCCGGCGACCTGTCGATATGGTCGGCCCTGGGCGAGCAGCTGCGCCGGCTGCGTGAGCTGGCAATTCCCTACACCATCACCCCGGGCGTGCCGGCTTTCGCCGCGGCGGCCGCCACCCTGGGTCAGGAGCTAACCCTGCCGGGGGGGGCGCAATCCGTCGTGCTGACACGAACGCCGGGGCGCGCCAGTGCCATGCCGGAGGGCGAGACCCTGGCCAACTTCGCCAGGACCGGCGCCACCCTGGCGATCCACCTTTCAATCCACAACCTGTCTCAGGTCGTCTCCGAGTTGCTGCCGCACTATGGCGCCGAGTGCCCGGTAGCCATCGTCTGGCGGGCCAGCTGGCCCGACGAGCGGGTGGTGCGGGGCCGACTGGCGACGGTGGAAACCCTGGTCGACGACGCCCTGCAGCGCACCGCGCTGATCCTGGTGGGGCCGGTGCTGGACAGTGAGGACTTTCAGGAGAGTAGCCTCTATTCCGTCGGCTACGACCGCCGCTTTCGGCCGCAGTCGGCGGATTCGCCTTTCGCTGCCGGCAGGGAGGATGAGCGATGATCCATCTCTCGCTGATCGGCATCGGCACCGGCAACACCGAGCATGTCACCCTGGCCGCGGTGCGGGCGCTCAACCAGGCGGACCTGATCCTGCTGCCGCGCAAGGGGGATGCCAAGTCAGACCTGATCGACCTGCGCCGGATGCTGTGTCGCGATCTGCTCGAGGCGTCATCCCGCCCCCGAATCGTGGAGTTCGATCTGCCGCGCCGCGATGCCCGCGCCGATTACCTGGGTGCGGTGGACGACTGGCACGACGCCATTGCCGAGGTCTGGGCTGAACTGATGGCAACGCACCTGCCTCAAGGCGGTCGGGTCGGCATGCTGATCTGGGGCGATCCCTCGCTCTACGACAGCAGCCTGCGTATTGCCGAGCGTCTAGGTGGCAAGGGGCAAGCGCTCGAAATACGCGTGGAGCCCGGCATCACCAGCCTGCAGGCACTCACCGCCGCGCACTGCATCCCCCTGAATGCGCTGGCCGAACCGGTGTTGATCACCACGGGCCGGCGACTGCGGGAGCGCGGCTGGCCTAGTGACGCCGAGAGCGTGGCGGTGATGCTCGACAGCGGCGGTGCCTTCCAGGCGCTGCCTCAGGAAGGCCTCACTATCTGGTGGGGGGCCTATCTGGGCATGGACAAGCAGTGCCTGATCGACGGCCCGCTGGCGGACGTGGCCGCGACGATCCTCGAACGGCGTGCCGCCCTGCGCGAGCGGCACGGCTGGATCATGGACGTCTACCTGTTGCGGCGAGTTTAATTAAGGAGAGTGCAATGAAGACGGTCGACCCCCAGCGCCATGCCGAGCGCATGGCCCACAAGCAGAAGATCATGCAGGAGCGCATCGCCCGCGCCGACAAGGAGCAGGGCGTGCTGCTGGTACTCACCGGCCCCGGGAAGGGCAAGAGCAGCTCCGGCTTCGGCATGCTGGCCCGGGCGCTCGGCCATGGCATGAAGGTGGGCGTGGTGCAGTTCATCAAGGGTAAGTTCCAGACCGGCGAGGAAGCCTTCTTTCGCCAGCAGGCGAACGTCGACTACCACGTGATGGGCGAGGGCTACACCTGGGATACCCAGGACCGCGACAAGGACGTGCAAGCCGCCGAGGCGGCCTGGGAGGTGGCTCGCGGCATGCTCGAGGATCCTGCGGTCGACCTGGTGTTGCTCGACGAGCTCAACATTGCGCTGCGCCACGGCTACCTGGAACTCGATCGCGTACTCGACGACCTGCAGGCTCGTCCGGCCATGCAGCATGTGGTCGTTACCGGCCGGCACGCCCCCGAGGCGCTGATCGAGCTGGCCGACACCGTCACCGAGATGCGCGTGGTCAAGCACGCCTTCAAGGAGCAGGGGGTTAAGGCGCAGAAGGGCATCGAGCTGTGAGTGTCGTGACGCTCGTGAGATGAGCGCCGGGGACAAGGCGCAGCGAGGGTTTTTTGCCAGGGATGGCAAAAATAGCGCCCAGGGATGGGTTCACAGCGCCCTCGCAGAGCCTTGGCGCCGGAACAGCTCATCGCTCCCTAACGGTGAAACAGTAGCTCGGCGCTCATCCTGCCGACTCGTTCCCTCATGACTTTTTTTGGAGAACCGCATGGCAGAACACAGCGGGCGAGCCGATCACGCTTTTCCCCCGCCACAGCGGGAGGGACTCTACCGCGCGATTCACGAGCGCCGCGACGTGCGCGCCCAGTTCCTGCCGGATCCCGTGCCGCCCGAGGTGCTGGCCCGGCTGCTGGACGCCGCGCACCATGCGCCGTCGGTGGGCTTCATGCAGCCCTGGGACTTCCTGGTGATCGACAGCCTGGAGGTGCGCCGCCGGGTGCATCGGCTGTTCCTGCAGGAGAACGAGAGAGGGGCACAGCAGTTTTCCGCTGAGCGGCAGCAGGCATACCGCCGCCTCAAGCTCGAAGGCATCCTGGAGAGCCCGCTCAACCTCTGCATCACCTGCGACCGTAGCCGCGGCGACGGACCGGTGCTGGGACGCACCAGCATCGTCGACACGGACCTGTTCAGCACCTGCCTGGCCGTGCAGAACCTGTGGCTGGCAGCCCGCGCCGAGGGCATCGGCGTGGGCTGGGTCAGCATTCTCGATCAGAAAGAGCTGGCGACGATCCTCGACCTGCCAGAACAGGTCTACCCCCTGGCGTACCTGTGTCTGGGCTACGTCAGCGAGTTTCTGCAGCAGCCCGAGCTGGCCCGCTCCGGGTGGCGCCAGCGCCTGCCGCTCACCGAGCTGGTGCATGGCAACGGCTGGGGGCAGGCGCTGGCGGACGAGGCCCTTCACGAGGCGTTGCAAGAGGTGGCCAAGCTATGAGCACCCTGATGATCCAGGGCACCACTTCGGACGCCGGCAAGAGCACGGTGGTGGCGGGGCTGTGCCGGATGCTGGCCCGGCGCGGGGTATCGGTGGCGCCGTTCAAGCCGCAGAACATGGCGCTCAACAGCGCGGTGACGGTGGACGGCGGCGAGATCGGCCGCTCCACGGCGCTGCAGGCGCTGGCGGCAGGTGTGGCGCCCCACAGCGATATGAACCCGGTGCTGCTCAAGCCGGAGAGCGACCGCGGCGCCCAGGTGATCCTGCGCGGGCACGTGCACGGCCACATGGACGCGCTGGACTACCACGCCTACAAGCGCACCGCGCGGGAGAGCGTGCTGGCGGCGTGGCAGGCGCTGTCGAGCCGCTATGACGTGATCATTACCGAGGGGGCCGGCAGCCCGGCGGAGATCAACCTGCGCGCCAACGATATCGCCAATATGGGCTTCGCCGAGATGGTCGACTGCCCGGTGATCCTGGTCGGCGACATCGACCGCGGAGGGGTCTTCGCCCAGCTGGTGGGCACCCTGGAACTGCTCAGCGAGAGCGAGCGCTCACGTACCCAGGGCTTCATCGTCAACCGCTTCCGCGGCGACATTTCTCTGCTCGAGCCGGGCCTCGACTGGCTTACCGAGCGCACCGGCAAGCCGGTATATGGCACGCTGCCCTATCTGCAGGGCTTGCTGCTCGATGCCGAAGACAGCATCGGCCGCAGCGGGCGGGTGGGGGCGGGGGCCACGCTCAAGGTCGTGGTACCGGCGCTGCCGCGCATCAGTAACCACAACGACTTCGACCCGCTGCGTCTGCATCCCCAGGTCGACTTGACCTTCGTCGGGCCCAATCAGATCGGGCCAGGCCGGGAGATCCCGCCGACGGATCTGATCGTCCTACCCGGCAGCAAGAGCACCCGTAGCGACCTCGCCTGGCTGCGTGCCCAGGGCTGGGAAGAAGCAATACAGCGCCATCTGCGCTATGGCGGCCGAGTGCTCGGCATCTGCGGCGGCTTTCAAATGCTGGGCCGGGCGGTGCACGACCCCGACGGCCTGGAAGGGCCGGCAGGATCGACTCCCGGTCTGGGGCTGCTCGAGTTCGAGACGCGCATGGTGGCGGGTAAGCAGCTGCGCAATGTGAGTGGGCACTTGCTAGCCGAAGAGGTGCCGATCGCCGGCTACGAGATCCATAACGGAGTGAGCGAGGGGCCGGCCCTGGCAAGGCCTCTCGTTGTGCTGGAGGGCCGACCGGACGGTGCCGAAAGTGCAGATGGCCGGGTCATGGGCACCTACCTGCATGGCCTGTTCGATCGGCCCGAGGCGTGCGCGGCGCTGCTCGCTCGCTGCGGGCTCGATGCGCCGGGAGGCGCGGTGGATTACCAGGCCCATCGCCAGCAGGAACTCGACCGGCTGGCCGACTGCCTGGAAGCGAGCCTGGATATGGCCGCCATCGAACGACTGCTGGGGCTTTGAGCCACAGAGCTCATTATTCTTTAGTCCTATTCTCGCGCAAGGGGGCCATTGCGTTGTGTAAGCGCCGTTACTGCATCTGCGTTAGGATGGCTCGTCCGGCATTGTTGACGTTAACGTAAACTTCGCTCAAATGGCGCCAAATCTGTCGACAATTTGCTTGAAAATGTCGAAGCGATATCCATAAAGCGTGCTCATTATGGTGATCTTTTCCTCGATGTTTGTAATGTTGTCGACAAGTTCCGGCAAGTGGCGGCTTGTCCACTCGTCACATGGTCGAATGTTGCGCCGCGTCAGACCCGCGTACAACCGAGCTCAGCCAAGAACAACAACAACCGACGAAGAGGACCGCTCAACAAACAGAACCGCCGAGGTGTGACGTGCCGCTCAAACGCGAATATGGCCAGGAGCATCCCTACTGGCCGCTGGGACCCTTCAAGGTCCGCCTGCCTTTCATCCATTTTCAATGGGCCATTCCGGAAACCATCCAGGCCATGGTGATGTTCGTCATCTCCCTGGGGATGATCCCGCTGCTCGAACAGTACCTGGGCGTGCCCTACGAGGTGGGCCTGGCCTTCGTCGTGGTGTGCGGTATCGGCTTCATCCTGCCGCCGCTGCTGGGGGTACCGTTCATCGCCGGGTGGATCACGCCTGCGATCCCGGTGGTGCTGCTGTTCATCGGCCAATACGAGCCGGGGCCGGATGCCATTCGCGCCATGGTGGCGCTGCAGCTGATGGTGACGGCGATCTTCCTGTTCATGGCGGTGACGCGGCTGGGCACCAAGTTGGTCAACAGCGTGCCGGCCTCGATCAAGGCGGGCATCTTGCTCGGCGCGGGCATCGCCGCCATCAGCGGCGAGATCGTCGAAGGCGGTCGGCTCTACAACACGCCGATCTCGCTCGGTATTGGCGGGCTGATCACCCTCTACGTGCTGTTCTCGCTCTCCTTCCGCGATCTGGCCGAAAAGTATCGCTGGGCGCGCAACATCGTCGCCTTCGGCATGGTGCCGGGGATGCTGATCACCATGGCCATCGGCTGGGGCGTCGGTGAGTACTCGATGCCGACGGTGGAGTGGGGCATTGCCGTGCCCGACTTCGCCGGCATCTGGGCCTACCTGCCGTTCGCCATCGGCGCGCCACCCATCGAGCTGATGGTGGCGGCGATTCCCACCGCGATCATTGCCTACATCATCGCCTTCGGCGATATCGTGGTGGGGCAGACCCTGCTCAAGCGCGTCGATCATCTGCGCCCCGACGAAAAGATCGAGGTCAACGTCGACCGCGTGCACCTGATCACCGGTATCCGTAACCTGATGCACTCGCTGCTGGCGCCCTATCCGGGGCTGGCCGGGCCGCTGTTCACCGGCGGCATGGCCACGGTGACCGAGCGCTACCGCTATGGGCGTAAGGCGATGGACACCATCTACTCCGGCACCGGGGTGTTCTGGATCGTCGGCTTCTTCGCTCTGTTCCTGCTGCCGCTGGTGACCTTCTTCCGCCCGGTGCTGCCCATTGCGCTGTCGATCACACTGCTGATCACCGGCTACCTGTGCATCGCCATCGCCGTGGAGCAGATCAAGAACGCCACCGCCATGGGCGTGGCGGGCATCATGGGCGTGGTGCTGGCCACCCACGGCGCAGCCTGGGGACTGGGCATCGGCCTTATCCTCTATTTCCTGATCGAGCATCGCGCTCGCGGCGCACGCGAGGCCGAGGAGCAGGAGCCGATTGCGGTGGAGGACGACATGGTGGTGGAGCGCGACGAGGAGGAGGCCGTGCGGCCCGGACCCGCCACGCGATAAATGGAAATAGCGTAAAGACAAGCGGGCCGACGCCGAGGCGTCGGCCCGCTGCGTTGCGAGGTTGTCGAGTGGCCGGACTCAGTCCGGCGCGATTGGCAGCCGGCGCTTGTGCTCGGTGCGTCGGTAGGTGGTGAGGATGGTGTCAAAGGCCCGTTCGGAGACCTCGCGGTTCTCCAGGAAATCGTCGATCTCCTCGTAGCTGACGCCGAGGGCCACCTCGTCGAGCTTCTGCGGTGCCAGCGACTCGAGATCGGCGGTGGGCGCCTTGTTCACCAGCGCATCGGGTGCGCCCAGTTCCTGACCCAGTAGGCGCACCTGACGCTTGCTCAGCCCGGTCAGGGGTGCCACGTCGCAGGCCCCGTCGCCGTACTTGGTGAAGAAGCCCATCAGCGCCTCGGCGGCCTGATCGGTGCCGATGACCAGGCCGCCGCGGGCGCCGGCCACGGCGTACTGGGCCACCATGCGCTGGCGCGCCTTGACGTTGCCGAGCACGAAGTCGCGCTGGTGGGCGTCCTTGAACGTCAGCCCGCCGCTCTCCAGCGATGCCAGCAGCGCATCGCTGGCGGCCTGGATGTTCACGTCGAGTACCTCGTCCGGCTGGATGAAGTCCAGCGCGGCCTTGGCATCGTCGGCATCCTGCTGCACGCCGTAGGGCAGGCGCATGGCCACGAAGGTGGCCTGCTCACCCTGCTCGCGACGCTTCTCCACGGCGAGCTGGGCCAGGCGCCCCGCCACGGTGGAGTCGACCCCGCCGCTGATGCCCAGCACCAGCGTGGTCTGTCCGCTCTCCTGCATGACCCGGCACAGGAAGTCGCGGCGTCGCTCGATCTCATGCTGGGCATCGATGTCGCTGCGGGCTTGCAGCTGCACGCCGATGGCGCGCTGCACGGCCCGGCGTGAACGTGTCTCTTCTTCACTCTTCGTCGCGCTCTCAAGACACAGCCGATGGTAGTGGGGCAAGCGCTCCAGGGCGTAATGGGCCGCCGCCAGGCGCACCTCGTTGCGGGTGCCGTCGAAGCGTCGCGTCTCGCAGTAATGATGGTGATCGCCGTCATGGCGGAAGGCCCAGGCGAAGCAGACGGTGCCGATCGGCGTATCGTCGTCGCCCGGGTTGGGGCCGGCGATGCCGGTGTTGGCCAGGGCCACGTTGGCATCGTTGTTGTTCAGCGCGCCGGCGGCCATTTCACTGGCCACGGCCTCACTGGTCAGGCCGTAGCGCTCGATGGTGTCGAAACTGACGCCCAGATAGCGGTTCTTCGACTGAGGCGAATAGACGCCGAGGCCGCAGTCGATGCTCTGGCCGCTGCCGGGCACCCTGGCCAGCTCCGAGACGATCAGTCCGGCGGTGCATGACTCGGCGGTGGCAAGCTTCAGTTCGTTGTCGATCAGATAATCCGTGATCCTGTCCAGCAGCTCCATTGCCTCTCCTCCTGATGGCCGACTAGCCTGATGCTGTCGGGAATGAACCTGACCTTACCTACCCTAGGTCAATTCGGTCCGAATCGCGTGGCCGGAAGCCGATCGGTCTGGCAAGACTATGGAGAAGTGACATGGAACGTATCGATGAGTCGAAGAGTGCCATGCTGGGGGAGGCCGTGGCGCTGGAGCGTGAGTATCGCCACGAGAGCGAAATGGCATCTTTCAGCGAGGCGGGAGAGGGAGATCCGGAGCGGATCGGCATTGCCGTGATGGGTGCCGAGGGTGACGTTGCCCAGGCGGGCAGCGCCGAGCAGCGCTTTCCCCTCGAAAGCGTGTCCAAGGCCCTGACGCTTGCTCTGGCGCTGGCGGACGTGGGCACCGAGGCGCTGTTCGAGCGGGTCGGCATGGAACCCTCGGGCGACCCCTATCACTCCATCGCGACGCTGGAAGAGGGCGAGATGGGCATCCCCGCCAACCCCATGATCAATGCCGGGGCCATCGTCACCACGGCGATGATTCGCGGCCGTGACGGCGAGGAACGCTTCGACCGGATACGCGATTTCTTCCGCCGTCTTGCGGGTAACCCCGCGCTCGACTACGACCGCGCCATGTTCGAGGCCGAAGACAAGGATCTCAATCGGGCGCTGTTCTACTACATGCGCAGCCACGACGTGCTGCAGGGCAGCGAGGAGGATCTGCTGGTGCCCTATCTCAAGCAGACCACCATCGAAATGAACTGCCGCGAGCTGTCACGTATCGCCGCGGTACTGGCCAATGCGGGGCGTGACCCGGAGAGCGGGGAACGCTTGATTGGCGAGGAGACGGTGCGCATCGTGCTGACGCTGATGTTCACCACCGGCATGTACGATCAGTCGGGCAGGTACGCCGTGGAGGTGGGCATGCCTTCGAAGAGCGGCGTTTCCGGTGCCATCCTGGCGGTGGCACCCGGGCGCATGGGCTTCGGCGTGATCGGCCCTGCGCTCAATGAGCACGGCAACAGCGTGGCCGGGCTGCGCCTGCTCGAGGCGCTGTCGAGCCGCTGGCGGCTGGGCGTATTTGCCTGAGCCAGTGCCCGTTACCGCTCAGGGCTGGCTGAGAGCGGGCGGCGGGGCGATGCCCTCGAACAGGGCCGGGTCGTCGCTGATGGCACTGTCGACCCCCCACGCCCAGTGGGTGGCGAAGGCTGCCGGGTCGTTGGGCGTGTAGCACAGCAGCCGGTAGCCGGCGGCCTTGATCTCCTGGGCCCGGTAGGCGGTGAGCCGGGTCCAGTCGGTATGGATGCTGAAGGCTTCCAGCGCCTCGCAGCGAGACTGCCATCTTGCGGGCACGCTTTCACTGAGCACGCCGATGGGCAGCAGCGAGGCGTCGGCGATGGCGCGAGCCTGACGCAGGGCGGGCTGATCGAAGGAGGAGACGATCAACCGCTCCGGCGGCAGCGCCTCGAGCAGGCGCGGTATCACCACTTCGGCCAGCTCGGTACCGCTGCGCCGGCTGGTCACCTTGAGTTCCATGTTGACGCCCATGTCCAGCTCCACCAGCAGCTCCAGCATCTCGCGCAGGGTGGCCATGCGCTCGCCGTGAAAGCCGTCGCCGAACCAGGCGCCGACGTCCAACTTGCGTACCGCGGCCAGATCCAGCGAGGCCAGCCTGCCGTGGCCGTCGGAACAGCGCTTGAGCGTGGCGTCGTGCCAGATCACCGGGGTGCCGTCACCGAGCAATTGCACGTCGAGCTCGACCCATGAAAACCCGGCAGCATGGGCGGCGTGCACCGCTGCCAGGGTATTTTCCGGGGCGTGGGCGGACAGTCCGCGATGGGCGATCAGCCGGGGCAGGGCGATGGCGGGGTGCGGTGAGGTCATGCAAGAGCTCCAAAATCGAGGGACCAAGCAAATCTATCGGGCATCAATGACAGGATAGCGACCCGCTCGGGGCACACATGGTATCGGGCGCGACTATGCTAGTCTTGCGCCTTTGAAGAAAGCAATGAGGCAAGCATGAAGGTGATGACCCCCGAGCGTGACGAGCAGCGCGACGCCTGGCTCGCGCGGCTGTGCGCCGATGTCTATGGTAGGGAAGCGGGGCTGTCGCCGTTGGTAACCTTCACCGGGACGCGACAGGTGCTGTTCACTCAGGAGGCGGCAAGGCTGTGGGCGCTGGTAGACGAGCAGGGCCGGCCGGGGGCTCTGGCACTATTGACCCTCGACGCATCGGGCAGCGACATGACCCTGTGGCACCATGCCTCACCGGGCGGCGACCGCGAGAGCGTGCGTCGCTTGATTCGCGAACTGGTGCAGAAGGCGCCCCTGCGAGTCGATGCGGCAAATCAGGAAGAAGAGGGCTTCTATCGCCGCTGCGGCATCAATCGCTGGTTCGCGACGCCGGGCGGTCGGCGTGTCGGCCTCTCTCCGCATCACTCGGCACGCGGCGTGAGCGAGCTGGAGCCACCGCTCGGCTTCGATGAGGAGGCGATCCTGCGTCGCTTCAAGCATGACGCCCATTTCTTCGAGCAGGAGAAGGCGAGCTTCGTCGAACGTCTGGCCGCATTTCCCGGGTAGTTGAGCGGTCTGTTGCCATCAACCCCTTGACCCCATGCGCACATGGCGGTTGGATGAAGCATCCCTATCGTTAGCCGACAAAGGAAAACAGCCCATGGCAAAGCGAATTCAATTCTCCCGCACCGGCGGTTCCGAAGTGCTCGAATACATCGACGTCACGCCGGCCGATCCGGCGCCCGGTGAAGTACGGGTCAGGAACGAGGCGATCGGGCTCAACTTCATCGACATCTATTTCCGCACCGGCCTCTATCCTGCGCCTGGTCTGCCGTCGGGGCTGGGCACCGAGGGCGCCGGTGTGGTCGATGCCGTGGGCGAGGGAGTGAGTCACCTCAAGGCGGGCGATCGGGTCGCCTATGCCCAGGGGCCGCTGGGAGCCTACGCCGAGTATCACGTGCTGCCGGCGGACAAGGTGGTGACGCTGCCCGATAACGTCGACGCCGAGACCGCCGCCGCCAGCATGCTCAAGGGGCTCACTGTGCAGTATCTGCTGCGTCAGACCGCTCCGCTCAAGGGTGGCGAGACGATCCTGTGGCACGCCGCTGCCGGCGGGGTAGGTTCGATTGCTTGCCAGTGGGCCAAGGCGCTGGGGGTCAATCTGATCGGCACCGTCAGCTCGTCCGAGAAGGCCGAGCTGGCAAAATCCAACGGCGCCTGGGAAACCATCGACTACACCCGTGAGAACGTGGTCGAGCGGGTGCGTGAGCTCACCAACGGCGCGATGTGCGACGTGGTCTACGACTCGGTGGGCAAGGACACCTGGATCACCTCGCTGGACTGCCTCAAGCCGCGTTCGCTGATGGTCAGCTTCGGCAACGCCTCCGGGGCGGTGGAGGGCGTCAATCTCGGCATCCTCAACCAGAAGGGCTCGCTGTTCGTCACCCGCCCCAGCCTCAACGGCTATGCCGACACCCGCGAGCGGCTGGAGGCGATGTGTCGCGACCTGTTCGACATGCTGGGCAGCGGCAAGGTCAAGATCGACATCGGGCAGCGCTTTGCCCTGGCCGAGGCCGGCAAGGCCCAGGACGCGCTGGCCAGCCGTCAGACCACCGGCTCCACTATCCTGCTGCCGTAAGCAGAAGCGCAGACTTGCTCACGCACAACGCCCGCCTCACTCGAGGCGGGCGTTGTCGTTGGAAGCTGCTGGATTGGCGCGTCACTCGTTGCTGACGTAGGCGCCCATCTCACGCATGCGCGACTCGAAGCTTGCCACGTTGTCGACGAGGCTGTCGGGGCCGTAGGCGACGCACTCGGCCAGCAGCACCTCGATCAGGGTGATGGCGGAGAGAATCGAGGGGAAGAAGTGCGGCGTGGCGTTGGCTACGGTGAAGGTGATGG
Source organism: Halomonas sp. KM-1 (assembly GCF_000246875.1). Lineage (NCBI taxonomy): Bacteria > Pseudomonadati > Pseudomonadota > Gammaproteobacteria > Oceanospirillales > Halomonadaceae > Halomonas > Halomonas sp. KM-1. The sequence continues at coordinate 49,752 of NZ_BAEU01000143.1, read as the reverse complement.
CCGCCCCGGGCACCAGCGGCGAGCGCAGGGTATCGGTGATGACGATGGATTTGACGCCCGCCGCGCGGGCGATTTCCAGCGCTCGCACGGTCTCGGCGCAGTAGGGTTCGAAACCGAAGGCGACCACCACGTCGTTCTCGCCGAAGGGGGCCAGTTCGGTCAGCAGGCCGCCCTCCTGGCCACGGATGAGCTGGACGTTGGGCATGGCGATGCGGCCGACGTAGGCGAAGTGATAGGCGCAGGCGAAAGTATCGCGAAAGCCCACCACGGCGATCTTCTCGGCGGCGAGCAGCATCATGGCGGCATCGCGCACGCGTGCCTGAGTGTCGGCGGTGAACAGGCGCCCGATGTTGTCGAAGGCGGCGTCGCCGACGTCGAGAAACACCTGATCATCGGTCTGGCTGGCCAGGTTGCGCAGGTCGCTGGCTCGGCCGGAGAGTTCCACCGGCCCGGCCTGCACGGCCGATTGAAACACTTCACGGAACTGTTCGTAGCTGTCGAAGCCGAGGCGTTTGGCCAGGCGCACCAGGGTCGAGGAGGTGACCCTGGCGGCCCTGGCCGACTTGCGGATCGACTGAAAGGCGATCTCCATCGGATGCTCCAGCACGTAGCCGGCGGCAAGCTTCAGCTGCGGACTGAGCTCGGGGTAGGCGGCAGCCAGCTGCTGGTTCACGGCATCCAGACCGGTGGGCGGGCATGCCTCTTCCGGGGTGGTGTCTGCGCTCTGTGTCTCGTGTTCCAGCACGGCTGTCTCCTCGATCAGGGGGCCTGGGCCCGGCTCATGGAAGCCGACGGGAAGGGAGGCGCATTGTAACGCATGGCTTCCGTCAAGTAATGACACATTCGTTTCCACTTTGTTTCTATCGCGGCACGCTCGTGTTGACGTCGCATCGTTCCTTGTCTAGCATGCGCATAAAACAAATGTGACATTAAATGTTTTATAACGTTACGTTTGTTTCCATATGGCACATACCGTGTCATCCGTTATCGCCACGTCAGCCATCCATTACGCCGAGAGAGTGCCGAAACGCTCATGAGCGCCACCAGCCCCGAAACCCTCATCGTCGACCGCCGCGGGGCGGTCATGGAAATCCGCTTCAACCGACCGCATCGCCTCAATGCGGTGGTCGAGGCGTTCTACAGCGAGCTGCTCGCCGCCCTGGCAGAAGCCGAGCGCGACCCTGAGGTGCGCTGCGTGATCCTCACCGGCGAGGGACGGGCCTTCTGCGTCGGTGCCGACATGAAGGAGCATGGCAGTGCCCAGCGCACGCTGTTCCAGCGTCGCCGCTACCTGCAACTCGGTAACGACGTGTGCGAAGCGATCCTGCGCCATCGCAAGCCGGTCATTGCCGCCGTCAACGGTTACGCCCTAGGCGCCGGTGCCGAAATGGCGGTGGCCTGCGACTTCATCGTCATGGCCGAGGAGGCCCAGATCGGCTTCCCCGAAACCAGCATCGGTACCTGCGTCGGCGGCGGCGTCTCCAAGCTGTTGCCGCAGTTGGTGGGGCTGAACATGGCGCGTCAGCTGCTCTACACCGGGCGCCGCATCGACGGTCGCGAGGCGGCCCGCATCGGCCTGGCCACCTCGTGCCACGCCGCCGATGCCATGCCGGCCGAGGCGCAGAAGCTGGCCGAGAGCCTGGCCGGCCAGGCGCCGGTGTCGATCGCCATGCTCAAGCGGCTGGTCAACCAGGGCAGCGACACCGGGCTCGAAAGCCAGCTGCAGCAGGAACTGGATGCGGTCTTCACCTGCTCGACCACGACCGATTGGCAGGAGGGGGTCGACGCCTTCGCCGAGAAGCGTGCCCCCCAGTTCAAGGGCCATTGAGACTCAAGGATGCGAGACATGAACCCCATCGAAGGACACTTACCCGTGCGCAGTCCACTGCACGCCATTCTGGCTCCCACCGGCATTGCCGTGGTGGGCGCCTCGAGCGATCCCACCAAGCGCGGCTACAAGGCCATGGTCGGCCTGATCAAGGATGGTTTTCGCGGCGACATCTATCCCGTCAACCCCAAGGCCGACATGATCCTCGGCATCAAGGCCTGGCCGTCCATCGCCGCGATTCCCGGTTCGCCCGAGCTGGCGCTGATCTGCACCCCAGCCGCCAGCGTGCCGGGTCTGATCGCCGAGTGCGGCCGCCGCGGCATCAAGGGAGCGGTGATACTCGCCAGCGGCTTCGCCGAGATCGGCGGTGAGGGCGCCGAGCTGGAACGCGAGATGATGGCCAAGGCCGAAGCCCACGGCGTACGCATCATCGGCCCCAACACCTCCGGCGTGTTCAATCTGCACCACCGGCTCAATCTGCTGGCGCTGGACAACGTCAAGCCCGGCGACGTGGGCATCGTTTCCCAGTCGGGCAACATGCTGCTGTCGCTGGCGCTGGAGGCCCAGTACAACGGCCAGGTAGGCTTTTCCACCTATGTCGGCCCGGGCAATCAGAGCGATATCGGCTTCGACGACTACCTGCGCTATCTCGGCGAGGACGAACACACCCGCGTGGCCACGCTCTACGTGGAGGGCTTTCGCGACGGGCGCAAGTTCCTCGAGGTGGCCCGAGATGTCACCGCCATGAAGCCGGTGGTGGTCTACAAGTCGGGTTCCACCGAGGCCGGTCAGAAGGCGGCCAGTTCACATACCGGGGCGCTGGCCGGCAGCTATGCCATGACCGTGGACCTGCTGCGGCAGGCCGGCGTCAGCGTGGTGCAGCACTCCGATGAGATTCTGCCGGTGGCCGAGGGGCTGGGGCTGCTGCAGAAGGCCCGTGGCAAGCGGGTGGCGGTGATTTCCGACGGCGGCGGTCAGGCCACCATCGCCTCCGACCGTCTCGCCGAGGCGGGGTTGGAACTGGCCGAACTCAGCGAGGAAACCCGCCAGCAACTGCGCGACGTGCTGTTTCCCCAGGCCTCGACGGTCAACCCGGTGGACGTGGCCGGTTCCACCGATGCCAATCCCTCCTTGCTGGCCACCTGCATGGAGATCGTCGCCGCCGACGACAACGTCGACAGCGTCTTCCTGGTGGGCATGTTCGGCGGTTACAGCATCCGTTTCGCCGAGTCGCTGCTGGGTGACGAGATGCGCGGCGCCGAGGCGATGGTGGACCTGTCCAAGGCGACCGACAAGCCGCTGGTCGTCTACAGTCTTTACACGCCGATCAAGCCACCGGCGCTGCGCCGGCTGCACGAGGCGGGGCTGCCCATCTACGCCTCCATCGAGCAGGCGGTGAGGGTTCTCGCCGCCCTTGGCGAGCGGGGCGAATATCTCGCCCTGAGTCGGAAGCACCCTCGTGAATCGGCCATTGCGCCCAAGCCCGAACTCAGCGACCTGTTCCAGCGTGCCCGCGCCGAAGGGCGTGACCTGTTCGAGTACGAGGCCAAGCGGCTGCTGCGTGAGCACGGCATCGAGGTGCCGCAGGAGCTGGTGGTGCGCAGCGAAGCCGAGCTTGGCGAGGCGGCGGCCACCTTCGGTGACACGCCGTTGGCCATGAAGGTGGTCTCGAAGGACATCCTGCACAAGTCGGACGCCGGAGGGGTCAAGCTCAACCTGGTCGGCGAGGCCGCGCTACGCCGCGCTCGGGAGGAGATTCTCGTTTCCTGTCGCGCCTACGACGCCCGGGCCGAGATCGAAGGGGTGCTGGTCACGCCGATGGCCCGGAAGGGCACCGAGGTTATCGTCGGCGTGATCCGCGACCCGATCTTCGGGCCGGTGCTGATGTTCGGCCTGGGTGGGATCTTCGTCGAGATCCTCGAAGACGTCGCCTTCCGCGCGATCCCGCTGTCGCGTCATGACGCGCGCAGCATGGTGGAGCAGATCAAGGCGCGCAAGATCCTCGAAGGCGCCCGCGGTGAGCCGGCGGTGAACAAGGAGGCGCTGGTGGAGCTGCTGCTCACGGTGTCGCGCATCGCCGATGCCTACCCCGAGCTCAGCGAGCTCGATCTCAACCCGGTGATCGTCAATGCCGACGGCTATGCCGTGGTGGATGCCCGCGTTATCGTGGAGCGCGAACCCGTCAACGAAAACGCCAAGGAGTCCATGGCATGAGCGAGAGCACGAGCCAGCCCCCAGCGCCCGTTCTGCAGGATGCGCTGCTGACCGTTGAAGAGCGCGTGGCGACCCTGACCCTGGACCGCCACGACGTGCGCAACGCCCTGACCGGTACGGCACTGGCCGACGACATCGTCGCCGTGGCGGAGTGGGTCAACCGCTGCGACGAGGTTTCGGTACTGGTCATCACCGGCGCGGGCTCGGCCTTCTCCGCCGGCGGCAACGTCAAGGACATGGCCAATCGCGGCGGCGACTTCGCCGGCGACGTGGCCGAGGTGGCGGGGCGTTACCGGCGCGGCATTCAGCGCATCCCGCTGGCGCTCCAGGCGGTGGAGGTGCCGGTGATCGCTGCGGTCAACGGCCCCGCCATCGGGGCCGGCTTCGACCTGGCCAACATGGCCGACATCCGCATCGCTTCGAGCAAGGCCAAGTTCGGCGAGACCTTCCTCAACCTGGGCATCATCCCCGGCGACGGCGGCGCCTGGTTCATGCAGCGCCTGATCGGCTACCAGCGGGCCTTCGAGCTGACCCTCTCCGGGCGGGTGATCGACGCCGAAGAGGCCCGGGAGTACGGCATCGTGCTGGAGGTCACCGAGCCGGAGGCGCTGATGGAGAAGGTGAGTGAGCTGGCGGCACGCATCGCCGCCCAGCCACCCAAGGCCACACGGCTGACCAAACGCCTGATGAAGATGGCACAGCGCACCGAGCTCAAGGATTTCCTCGATCTCTGCGCCGTGTTCCAGGGTATGTGCCACAACGAGCCGGAGCACTTGGCGGCGGTCAACGCCATGCTCGAGAAGATGGCAAAGTAAGCTCCCACCGACGACCGGAACCCGGCTACGGCCGGGTTTCTTTCGTCTCGGCGTCTGCGTAATGAGCGCCAAGGCAAAGAAAGCGCTGGATTTTTTTGCCCGTGCCTGTTGTGCTGAAAGCTCGCCGACACAGGGAGTGGACATGGCCGACCATACGCTGGTTTTCATCGTGCTGGGCCTGGCGCTGGCCGCTTTCGTCTGGGGGCGCTTTCGTTACGATCTGGTGGCGCTCTCCGCGCTGCTGGCTTGCGTGATCCTGGGGCTGGTGCCGGGCGAGGAGGCCTTTTACGGTTTCGGTCATCCGGCGGTGATTACCGTAGCCGCCGTGCTGGTGCTCAGTCGCGGCTTCGAGCGCTCCGGCGTGGTCGACGTCATCGCCGAGCAGGTGCTCAAGGTCGGCGACCGCCTGTTCCTGCAACTGGTGGCGCTCACCGCCACGGTGGTGGTGCTGTCGGGCTTCATGAATAACGTCGGCGCTCTGGCGCTGCTGCTGCCGGTGGCCATGCGCCTGGCCCGTGAGCACAATACCTCGCCTTCGCTGTTGCTGATGCCACTGGCCTTCGGCTCGCTGCTCGGCGGTCTCATGACGCTGATCGGCACCCCGCCGAACATTATCATCTCTGCTTACCGCGGCTCGGTAACCGGAGAGACCTTCGGCATGTTCTCCTTCTTCCCCGTCGGGGCCGCAGTTGCCCTGGCGGGGCTCGTGTTCATCGTGTTGCTGGGCTGGCGGCTGGTACCGCAGCGCGCCGGCAATGCGTCCACCGAGGGCATGTTCGATATCAGTCACTATCTGGTCGAGGTCCGGGTGGACGAGGAGGCCAAGGCGCTCGGTTGGACCCTGCGTGAGCTGCAGCGTGAACTCGAGGAGACGCTACCGGTTCTGGCGGTCTTGCGCGGTGAGCAGCGCTACGCTGGGCATGCCTTCCTCGGCGCGCTGAAAGAGGGGGATGTCCTGCTGGTAGAGGCGGGGCCGGAAGAGATGAAACTGCTCGAGGATAAGGCCGGCCTGCGGGTGGGAATCGACCCGCAGGAGGAAACCCTCGAGCAAGATCGCGCCGAGGCGGAAGAGGGTGGGCAACTGCAGCGGGACGCTAGCCTGCCGGATGACGAAAATGACCAGGCGGAGAGCAAGGATAAGAACAAGAAGGAGAAGAAGCGCAGTACGTCCAACGGTCTGGATACCGAGGGACTGGAGCTGGTCGAGGCGGTGGTGCGCAACGACTCGATCATGGTCAACCGTACCGTGACCCAACTGCGGCTGCACAACCAGTACGGCATGCATCTGGTGGCGGTGGCCCGGGACGGCAGCCGCCTGCGCCAGCGCCTGCGCGATATCCGTTTTCGTCCCGGTGACGTGCTGTTGCTGCAGGGCGGCGAGAGCAATCTGAGCGAGAGCCTGGCAACGTTGGGCTGCCTGCCCCTGGCCAGGCGTAACTTTACCCTGGGGCAGCCGCGCATGCTGCTGGTGTCTCTCGGCATCTTTGCCCTGGCCATCGCCGCCATGCTGCTGGATATCCTGCCCAATGCCGTCGCGCTTGCCCTGGCGGCCCTGGTCACGCTGCTGGTCGGCGTATTGCCGCTGCGAGACGGTTATCAGGCCATCGACGGCCCGGTGATCATCCTGCTGGGCGCCATGATCCCCGTGGGCACGGCGCTCGAAACCAGCGGCGGCGCGGCGCTCATTGCCAACAGCCTGCTTGAGCTTGGGGGCACCTGGCCCACCGTGTCGATCCTGATCCTGCTGTTCGTCACCACCATGATGCTCTCCGACGTGATCAACAATGCGGCGGCGGCAGTACTTATGGCACCGATCGCCGTCAGCCTGGCCAACGGTTTCGATGCGTCCATCGATCCCTTCCTGATGGCGGTGGCCATCAGCGCCTCCTGCGCCTTTCTCACTCCCATCGGGCACCAGTCCAACACCCTGGTGATGGGCCCCGGCGGCTATCGCTTCGGCGACTACTGGCGCATGGGCCTGCCGCTGGAGCTGGTGGTGATGGCGGTGGCGATACCGATGATCCTGCTTGTGTGGCCCTTGTAGGGAATCGCGATTCCCTACTGCGCTCGCTATCCTGATCGCCGGCGGTACTCACAATCCTCATTGAGCAATAAGTCAACTCCGGTTGCTCCGTTCCGGCGGCGACCAGCCTAGCTTCGCTCGTGACGTGAATCACACTTCCCTGACTTTCGAATAGAGGTCTTAAAAACCCCGGCGCTGGGCCGGGGTTTGGTAGGAGGCCGATCTTACGCCGCGTTGTGGCGCAGGATGTTGGCCTTGTCGGTGGCGAACTCGTCGTACTCGAAGTCGTCCACGCTGAGCAGCTCGAGCACTTCGGCTTCGAAGCGGCGCATGAACTCGGCGTCCTCCTCGCTGACCAGACCCTTCTCCCGCGCCGCCTCCAGGCGCGCCTCGGGGTGTAGCGCCTGACGCGGCAGCTCGCCCTTGGCATAGGCCTTGTTGACCGTGCGGTAGAGCGCCTCGGCGCGGTCGTAGTCGGCCAGCAGGGCGTTGTAGTGGGCCAGCGGGTTGTCCTTGACGCCGTCGTCGTCCAGCCAGGCCGCGGCGATCAGCTTGGTGCGCAGCGGTGTGTCGCGCGACACGGCCTGGGCGATCTCGCGGGTCAGATGATCGGCGGGGCGCTTCCAGCGCCGGCCCAGCGGCATCGTCACGGCGCGCAGCACGCCGGCCAGCGCGCGGTTGGGCAGGTTGTCGAACAGCTCGTCGAAGGCCTGCTCGGCGCGCTGCAGCAGGTGGGTGCAGCTGTAGTGGAACAGGGCCGCTTCGCCCTCGACCTTGTCACCTTCCTGCCAGTGCTTGAGCACCATCGAGGCCAGGTAGAGGTTGGAGAGCACGTCGCCCAGCCGCGCCGAGATCATCTCGCGCTGCTTGAGGGTCGAGCCCAGGCTGGCCATGGCGGCGTCGGCACACAGGCTGAAGCCGGCGGAGAGGCGCGCCATGTCACGGGCGTAGGGGGCGGCCACGGCATCGAAGGGCACCGTGGGCTTGCCGATACCGAGCCCCATGGTGAAGGCGCGGGCGGCGTTGCCGAAGATCAGTGCGGCATGACCGAAGAAGGCGCGGTCGAAGGCCTTGAGGTCGTTGCTGTCGGAGGCGGCCAGCTCTTCGAGCACGAACGGATGGCAGCGGATGGCGCCCTGACCGAAGATCATCAGGTTGCGGGTCATGATGTTGGCGCCCTCGACCGTGATCGAGACCGGGTTGGCGCTATACCCGATGCCCAGGTAGTTGCGTGGGCCCAAGGTGACCGCCTTGCCGCCGTGGATGTCCATGGCGTCGGAAAGCCCGAGGCGCTGAAACTCGGTGAGCTGGCTCTTGAGAATCGCCGAGGGCACCGCCGGCTTCTCGCCGCGATCGATGGTGTTGGCGGTCTGATAGACCGCCGCCTGGGCGATGTAGCCCAGTGAGGCCAGGCGTGCCAGCGGTTCCTGTACGCCTTCCATTTCCACCACCGGTACGTTGAACTGGCGCCGGATACGACCGAAGCCGCCGGTCCAGCCCAGGGCGTAGCGCATGGTGCCGCTGGCACCGGAGGGCAGGGTGATGCAGCGGCCGATGGAGAGACACTCCACCAGCATGCGCCAGCCCTGACCGATCATCTCGGTGCCGCCGATGATGGTATCCAGCGGGACGAAGACGTCCTTGCCCTTGATCGGACCGTTGAGGAACGGGCTGCCGATGGGGTGGTGGCGGCGGCCGATCTCCATGCCGGCGGTGTTGCGTGGCACCAGCGCCAGGGTGATGCCGCGATCTTCTTCCTCGCCCAGCAGGTGGTCGGGGTCGAACAGGCGGAAGGCCAGGCCCACCACGGTGGCGATAGGCGCCAGGGTGATCCAGCGCTTCTCGAAGTTGAGACGCAGGCCCAGCACCTCCTTGCCGTCGATCATCTGCTTGCACACGATACCGGTGTCGGGCAGCGAGGTGGCATCAGAGCCGGCGCGGGGGCCGGTCAGGCCGAAGCAGGGGATCTCACGGCCGTCGGCCAGGCGCGGCAGGAAGTGATCCTTCTGCGCCTGGGTACCGTACTTGAGCAGCAGCTCCCCCGGACCCAGGGAGTTGGGTACGCCCACCGTGACCATCAGCGTCTCGCTGATGGAGAGCTTCTGCAGCACCAGCGACTGCGCCTTGGCGGAGAAGCCCAGGCCGCCGTACTCCTTCGGAATGATCATGCCGAAGAAGCCTTCCTTCTTCAGGTACTGCCACAGCTCCTCCGGCAGGTCGGCACGCTCCTTGGCGATCTCCCAGGCGTTGCACATGCCGGCGGCCACCGAGCACTGGTGCTCGAGGAAGCTGCGCTCCTCCTCGGTCAGGCCGTCGTCGTGGTAGCTCATCAGCTTGTCCCACTGCGGACGGCCCGAGAACAGCTCGCCATCCCAGGCCACGGTGCCGGCTTCCAGAGCGATGCGCTCGGTGTCCGAGACCTTGGGCGAGACGCGCTTGAACATGGCGAACAGGCGCGGGCTGAGCCAGTGGATACGTAGCGCCGGCAGGCCGGCCACGGCTACCCCCGCCGCGCCGAGCAGCAGCAGCACGCCGAGCACCGGGGAGCCCAGCAGCAGCCCCGCCAGGCCAAGTACGCCGAGTAGCGCCAGGGTCGGCACCGCGCCGGCCTCGCGCCGCATCAGCACCAGCAGGCCGACGACGGTGAGGATCAGGAGTATCAGGGTGAGCATGCCTCGTCTCCGTGTTTCGGATCGCGTTTAGAACAGTTGTTTGAATGTGTCAGCCTAGCCGATCTCCCGAGTGCTGGCCAGTCCTGAGGCGCACACGAAATGACAGCGCCCTGCACGAGGCAGGGCGCTGGGTGGAAGATAAAGTGCTGCTTATGATAAGCGGCGCTGGGGCTCGCGCCTAGCCGGACTGTCACCGGCCACGAAATAGGGCGCATCGGAAGCGGGCAGCGGCTCGCGGCCGCGAATGCGGTCGGCGATCTTCTCGGCCAGCATGATGGTCGGCGCGTTGAGGTTGCCGGTGGGGATCACCGGGAACAGCGAGGCATCCACCACGCGCAGACCTTCGAGACCGTGCACCCGGCCCTGGCCGTCGACCACGGCGTCGTCGCCTTCGCCCATGCGGCAGCTGCCGCAGGGGTGGTAGGCGGTCTCGGCATGTTCGCGCACGAAGGCATCCAACTGCTCGTCGCTCTGCACGTCCGGCCCCGGCGAGATCTCACGGCCGCGGTAGGGATCCATGGCCGGCTGGGCGATGATCTCGCGCGTCAGGCGAATGGCGTCGCGAAACTCCTGCCAGTCCTTCTCCTTGGCCATGTAGTTGAACAGGATGCTGGGAGCCGCTTCGGGATCGCGCGAGGTGAGGCGGATACGCCCGCGGCTCTCGGAGCGCATCGAGCCCACGTGAGCCTGGAAGCCGTGAGCCTGCACCGCGCTCTTGCCGTTGTAGCTGATGGCGATGGGCAGGAAGTGGTACTGCAGGTTGGGCCAGGGTTCCGCGTCGTGGGTGCGGATGAAGGCGCATGACTCGAACTGGTTGCTGGCACCGACGCCGCTGCCGAGAAGCAGCCACTCGGCGCCGATCTTGGGCTGGTTGAACCACTTCAGCGCCGGGTAGAGGCTGATCGGCTGCTTGCACTCGTACTGGATGTACATCTCCAGGTGGTCCTGCAGGTTCTCGCCGACCCCGGGCAGATCGTGCACCACGGGGACGTCGAACTCGCGCAGGTGCACGGGATTGCCGACCCCTGAGCGCAGCAGGATCTGCGGCGAGGCGATGGCCCCGGCGCACAGCAGCACTTCGCGCCGGGCGCGAACCTGCTGTGTCTGGCCGCGGCGCAGGTAGCGTACGCCCACGGCGCGCTTGCCCTCGAACTCAATCACGTCAGTGGTGGCGTGGGTCTCGATGGTGAGGTTGTCGCGCCCCTTGGCCTGATCGAGATAGCCCCGCGCGGTGGAGGAGCGGCGCCCCTTGGGGGTGACGAAACGGTCCATGGGGCCGAAGCCCTCCTGCTGATAGCCGTTGACGTCCTCGGTCTCGGGATAGCCCGCCTGCACGCCGGCATCGACGAAGGCGCGGTAGAGCTCGTTGTTGCCCTCCTTCGGCGTGGTCACGCTGACCGGGCCATCGCCGCCGTGGTAGGCGTTGGCGCCGATGTCGCGGCACTCGGCCTTGCGGAAATAGGGCAGGCAGTCGGCGTAGCGCCAGTCGTCAAGACCGGCCAGGCTGGCCCAGTTGTCGTAGTCCAGGGCATTGCCGCGGATGTAGCACATACCGTTGATCAGCGACGAGCCGCCCAGCCCCTTGCCGCGACCGCACTCCATGCGGCGGCCGTTCATGTGCGGTTCCGGATCGGTCTCGAAGGCCCAGTTGTAGCGCTTGCCCTGCAGCGGGTAGGCCAGGGCGGCGGGCATCTGGGTACGGAAGTCGAAGCGGTAGTCGGGGCCGCCGGCTTCGAGCAGCAGCACGCTGACACCCGCGTCCTCGGTGAGGCGGGCAGCCAGCACGTTACCGGCGGAGCCGGCGCCGATGATGACGTAGTCGAATTCACGAACCTGGGACATGGCGATTTCCTCAGAACACCGACTCGAAGGGTCCCATTTCCACCTGCACCGACTTGGTTTGGGTGTAGTGGGCCAGGGTTTCGATGCCGTTCTCGCGGCCGACGCCGGACTGCTTGTAGCCGCCCACCGGCATTTCTGCCGGCGACTCGCCCCAGGTGTTGATCCAGCAGATGCCGGCTTCCATCCGATGAATGGTGCGATGCGCTCGGGCGAGGTTCTCGGTGAACACCCCGGCGGCGAGGCCATAGTGGGTGTCGTTGGCGCGGCGGATCAGCTCCTCTTCGTCGTCGAAGGCGAGGATCGACATCACCGGGCCGAAGATCTCCTCGCGCACGATGCGCATGTCATCGCTGCAATCGGTGAACACCGTGGCCGGGGCCCAGGCGCCGCGGGCGAAATCGCCCTCGTCGAGAGGCTCGCCGCCGATCAGCACCCGTGCGCCGTCCTGCTTGCCGTAGGCGATGTAGTCGAGCACCTTGGCCTGATGCTCGAAGCTGACCAGCGGGCCGAAATTGATCTTGGGATCGAGCGGGTCGCCGGCGCGGATGCGCGCCACGCGCTCGACGATCTTCTCCTCGAAGGCCATCTTCACCGAACGCTCGACGAAGACCCGGGTGCCGTTGGTGCAGATCTGACCGCTGGAATAGAAGTTGGCCATCATGGCGGCATCGGCAGCGCGGTCGAGATCGGCGTCGGCGAACACGATCAGCGGCGACTTGCCGCCCAACTCCATGGTCACGTCCTTGAGCGTCGAGCCGCCCGCCGCGGCCATCACCTTCTTGCCGGTACCCACCTCGCCGGTGAACGACACCTTGGCGATGCCTTCATGCGCGGTCAGCATCTGGCCGACCCGGGCGTCGCCGTGAACCACGTTGAACACGCCGTCGGGCAGTCCGGCTTCGGTGAAAATTTCAGCCAGCTTCATGGCCGAGAGCGGAGTGACCTCGCTGGGCTTGAACACCACGGCGTTGCCGGCGGCCAGCGCCGGAGCAGCCTTCCAGCAGGCGATCTGGATCGGGTAGTTCCAGGCGCCGATGGCACCGATCACCCCCAGCGGTTCGCGCCGGGTATAAACGAACGACGACTCGCGCAGCGGAATCTGGGCGCCTTCGATGGCCGGCGCCAGGCCGGCGTAGTATTCGAGTACATCGGCGCCGGTGACGATGTCCACCGCGGCGGTTTCGCTGATCGGCTTGCCGGTGTTGCGCGTTTCGAGCTCGGCCAGCTCGTCATTGCGCTCTCTCAAGAGCGCCACGGCGCGCTGCAGTACGCGACCGCGCTGCATGCCGGTCATGGCGGCCCAGCGCCGCTGACCCTGGCTGGCGGAGGCGACGGCGCGGTCGATATCGGCCTGGCTGGCCTGATCGACCCTGGCCAGCAGGCTGCCGTCAAAGGGATTGATGACGTCGAAGGATTCGCCGGAGGTAGCCGGTTCCCGGCGGCCATCGAGGTAGAGAGTCTCGGTATCGAAAGCGGTCATGCTGTCTCCTTGGGTGACGCTGCGGAGGTGTCGTGGCCGGCCAACATGTTGTCGAGGCAGGCGTGGGCCAGGCGCCGGGCGCGCTCGGTATCCAACCCTTCGGGGCTCAGGGTGCCGCGCAGCCACAGGCCATCGATCATGGCCGCCAGGGTGCGGGCGGCATCTCGCGCTTCGTTCAGTGGCATCAGCCGCCGAAACTGGAAGCAGAGGTTGGAGTAGAGTCGCTGATCGTTGACGTGCTGCAGCCGTTGCAACTGGGGTCTGTGCATGCTGCTGGCCCAGAAGGCGAGCCAGGTCTTGGCCGCGGGACCGGAAATCTGGCTGCGATCGAAATTGCCGTCGATGATGGCGGCGATATGGTCGCGTGGGGAGCCATCGGCCAGGCGGAGTCGACGCTCAGCCACTGCCTGGCCGAGATCGGTGAGAATCTGGCGCATGGTGGCTTCGAGCAGGCCGTCCTTGCCGCCGAAATAGTGGCTGATGATGCCAGCGGAAACGCCGGCATGTCGGGCGATCCTCAAGACGGTGGCGTCGGCCAGGCCGACTTCGTCGATGGCCGCCATGGTCGCCTGGATGAGCTGGCTGCGTCGAATGGGTTCCATTCCTGTCTTGGGCAACGTTGACTCCTTGACCCTTCGCCGTGACTGGCATGTGGCATATATAAGGTAGGTCGAGTCTGGCATTTTTTTATTGAACGTTCAATCAATAAAAAGCCGAGCAGTAACAGTCTTGCCTGAGGGAAGTGGTTCATGCATAATTCAGCGCGTCGCGAAGGGCTGCCTTCGTGCCACTTGGCTACGTAGCTCAGCTGGTTAGAGCACATCACTCATAATGATGGGGTCCCCTGTTCAAATCAGGGCGTAGCCACCAGTTACGACAGGACGCCCGATCGAGTCATCTCGATCGGGCGTCCTTCGTTATGTGCCTACCTTGACAGAGTTTCTGCCAAGATACGCCCTTGACCTTACGTGGGCGATCCGTATACTACGCACCGTGTTCACGGCCATTCCCGGATAGCTCAGTCGGTAGAGCAAGTGACTGTTAATCACTGGGTCGCAGGTTCGAGTCCTGCTCCGGGAGCCACGAACGCACGCTGATCATGACGCACGTCATTCCTCGATAGCTCAGTTGGTAGAGCAAGTGACTGTTAATCACTGGGTCGCAGGTTCGAGTCCTGCTCGAGGAGCCATCGGCTACTACCACCCGTGGGAAGTCCTTTCCCGCCATGTCGTTCCCGGATAGCTCAGTCGGTAGAGCAAGTGACTGTTAATCACTGGGTCGCAGGTTCGAGTCCTGCTCCGGGAGCCAATCCTTGTCGTTCTTGCTTCCCTCGTTGTCGGCTCGTGCCGAGTCGCAGTCAGCGTTGATTGCGTGACCAGTCTGGCAGGCCGTTACTGCCGTATACTCGTTGCAAGAAGAACCGATAGGAATCCTGCCATGCGCAGCGCGCTCTCATGTGGCTTGTTGATGTGTCTGGTTGCCATTACAGGGCATGCCCTCGATGCGCCGGAAGGGCGAGTCATATTGACGATCACCGGCAGCATCGGCGTAACCAACGGGGAAGGTGCGGCGCTGTTCGATCGCGCCATGCTGGAAGCCATGCCCCAGCATACGATCAGGACCCATACCCCCTGGCACGACGGTCAGGTCACCTTTGCCGGCCCGCTGGGACGCGACGTCCTGGATTCCGTCGGGGCCCAGGGCGAGATGCTGCGGGTGATGGCGCTGAACGATTACAGCGCCAGCATTCCGGTCGACGATTTCAATCAGTATGACGTGATACTGGCGATGACCTTGGATGGCGTGCCCTTGCGGGTGCGCGACCAGGGGCCGCTGTTCGTCATTTACCCCTTCGACGACCAGCCCGAATTGCTCAACGAGAAGATCATGTCCCGCTCGGTCTGGCAGGTCGCGCATATCGATGTTCTCGCGGAGTAGTGCCATGTCGCGCACGGCAAGTCAGGGCCTGCGATACCGTATCGCGGCCTGTGCCGCTATCGTGCTGTTCGGCTCGGCGCTGCTGACGGAAAAGATCATCCATGACCGAATGCGACAGATCGAGCATCGCATGCTCGAGGATCTCACCTGGTCGGCTTACCAGTTCGATCGCGAGGTCAGAGAGATGCGGATGACGCTGTCGCCCTGGCACGGAGATCTCGATGAACTGTTGCTGCGCTATGAAATCCTGTACAGCCGTGCCGATCTCTTCGGCCGCGGTGAGCTGAAGCAGAGTCTGACCACGCAGCCTCTGGGCGAGGCCCTGGAGCGTGCCGTTGCGCTGACGTTCGAGCTCGATTCCGTGCTGTCGCCGCTGGAGAGTGGCGATGCCGTACTCGACGATGCCATCTTGGCGACACTGATGGAACGGTTGCTCGCGCTACAGCAGAAGACCTCTCGCTTGATCCTCGACATCAATGCTCACGTTGCCTTGTTACGTACCCATGAGCGCGACGACCTGTGGAACCTCTATACGCTGTTGCTCGTGCTCATCGTGCTGCTGATGGGGGCAGGCTCGGTGCTGGTGGCCTTTCTGATCAGGGAGGGCAGGACCAATCGGGAGCGGCGCTATCTGCTCGAGATCCAGGCGCGTGAACTCGATGCTGCGGTGCAGAGGGCGGAAAGGGCGAGCCAGGCCAAATCGGAATTCATGGCGGTGATGAGCCATGAGATACGCACGCCGCTCAATGGCATCGTCGGCGTGGCACAACTACTCACCTATGAGCCGTTGAGCGATCGTGGCGCTCGGCTGCTGGGTACCTTGGATGACAGCCTGGTGAGTCTTCAGGCGGTCATCAACGACGTGATCGACTATACCAAGTTCGATGCGGGTGTGCTGGATCTCGATTCGCAGCCATTCCAGCCGAGTGAACTCATCGACCAACTGGAGCGGCACTACGGCGTGCTGAGCGCGAGTCGGGGTGTCGCTTTCAGGGCCGAGCAGGAGGATTCGCTACCTGGCTGGGTGCTGGGCGACCTGACTCGCATTCGTCAGGTGCTGATGAACCTGCTCAACAATGCCTTCAAGTTCACCTCGGCCGGTGAGGTTCGCCTGACGATACGGCGCGGTGAAGACGACACGCTATGCTTCCGCGTCGAGGACACGGGGTGCGGCATTCCCGAGCAGAGCCGGGCCCATATCTTCAAGCCTTTCACCCAGGCTGACAGTACCATCGCGCGCCGCTACGGCGGCTCGGGGCTGGGGCTTGCCATCTGCGAGCGGCTGGTCAAGGCCATGCAGGGGCGCATCGATTTCACCACGGAAATGGGCGTGGGCAGTTGCTTTCAGGTTCAGTTACCGCTGCGCGTACCGAGCCGGGAGGCCATCGAACGCTACGCCAAAACGCGTCAGGAGCCGGCCTTGAGCCTGCCCAGGGGAAGCGTTCTCATCGTCGAGGACCAGCCTGCCAACCGTGAACTGGCCAGAGCCCTGCTGGAGCGATTGGGCCAGCGCGTCAGTGTGGCTGCCGATGGTCAGGAGGGGTTGACACTGATGGCGAGCCATCGCTTCGACCTGGTGCTGATGGACATGCAGATGCCCATACTCGATGGCCTGGAAACCACCCGGCGCTGGCGCCGTCAGGAGTCGGACAGGCTCACGCCGCTGCCCATCGTGGCGCTGACGGCCAATGCGACACCCTCGGCCAGGCAGCGCTGCCTCGAGGCCGGTATGAACGATGTGCTGTGCAAGCCGTACACGCGTCACGAGCTGCAGCGAGTCATCCAGCAGTGGATGCTGCCGAACGGCGCTCATGAATACACCGGGGCAGGGCTCGACGCGACTGCTTCGGATACGCTCCCAGCAGCCCCTCAGGATCACGTCGGCGAAGCGGAGGTGGAGATCGATCCTGCCACGCTGACCTCACTGCGCGAAGCGCTGGATGAAAAGGCGCTGCATCACCTCGTGCGGAAGTTCGTCGAGCGGCTGGACGAGGATCGCGCGGCCCTGCGGCGGGATCTTGATCGGCATGATCGTTCTGGCCTCAGGGAGACCTCGCACTCGCTGAAGGGAGCGGCCGCGTCCATGGGCTGCGCAGCGCTGTCGCAAGCCGCTGCCAGGCTCGAGCAGATGGCCGAGACGGCAGGGCTGGAGGCACTCGAGGCCACGGTGGAGCGGATAACGCATCTTGGGCATCTGAGCGGAGCGGCCTTTGCCAGGCTGGGGTATGGGGCTGAGTATGTGGCCACCGGTGACGCACCTCGCGACGATCTGGCGTCGCCGGCCGAGGGGTGAGTCGAGCCTTACGGGCTGTTTCAGCGTGGCTGGGAGAGGCGACGGCCGACCGCAGCGACGAACGCGCTGAGCCGATCCGCCGTCATGGGTTTGGCCAGCCAGAACCCCTGGATCTCATCGACGTCGAGTGCTTCGAGGTAGTCGCGCTGACGCTGGGTTTCCACTCCTTCGGCAATCGTTTTGAAGCCCAGCCCCTGACTCAGAGTCGTGAGCGAGCGGACGATGGTGCGGCAGGAACGCTCCTCGGTCACGCTGTTGGTGAAGCTACGGTCGATCTTCAGCGTATCGATCGGGAAGCGTAACAGGTAGTGGTAGGTGGAGTGGCCGGTACCGAAGTCATCGATGGCAATCGAAAACCCCAGATCCTTGAGTTCGAGCAGCATCTTCAGCGTCTGCTCGGGATGACTCATGGCGGCACTCTCGGTGATCTCCAGCTCGAGCTGTTTGGGCAGCAGGCGATTGGCAGTCACATGGGCCATGATGCGCTGGGGAAAGTCGGGCTGGTTGAATTGCACGGCGGAGAGGTTGATGCTCATGCGCAGGTGCAGGCCGGCCCGTTGCCACTCGGCAAGCTGCCGGCAGGCTTCACCGATGACCCAGTCGCCGACATCGACGATTTGGCCGGACTCCTCCAGCAGCGGGATGAATTCCGCCGGTGAAACCACTCCACGGCTGGCATGGCGCCAGCGTAGCAGGGCTTCCACAGCGCTGATATGACCATCGGCCAGGTGCTGCTGCGGCTGATAGACCAGAAAGAACTCGTCTCTTTGCAGCGCCTGCTGCAGATGGGCCTCGAAGCTCAGCGCGCCGCTATCGGTGTGGCCAAGAATCTCCTGCTTCAACAGCAGTCGCTGTTGGCCTGTCTGAGAGCGGGCGAGGCGCTGCGCCTGTAGTGCGGCGCCCAGTAGCGTTTCGGCATCCCGTGCATCATCAGGGTATACGCTAGCACCGGCGGTGAAGTCGATGTAGACCTCTTGTCCGGCGATGTGTTGAGCCCGGGCCAGGGGCGGCATCCACTGCTGACAGAGCTGGCGAGGGTCTGCCGAGTCCGGTAGCGGGACGGCTACGCCAAAGCTGCCGGCCTCCAGGCGTCCGAGCAGGGCGTGGCTCGGCGCAAATCTTTCCAGGCGCCGTGAGAACAGCACCAGAGCTTGATCGCCTGCGCGAATGCCCAGGGCTTCATTGATGCGATGCAGGCGGCTGATATCCAGTACCGCCACCAACCAGCGGGTCTCGGGGGCCTGCGCCAGCCGCTCGGCGAGCAGGCCAAGAAAGCAGTGGCGTTTGGGCAGCCCGGTCAGCTCGTCGTGGGCTGCCAGGTAAAGCGCCTTATCCTCGAAGGCGCGTAGAGCGGTAACGTCCTGAAAAGCACCCACCAGGCAGTGTTCGTTGCTTTGATCGGCGCTTTGCAGGCGCAGGGTGCGTTCGAGGTTGCCCTGGCCAATGGTAAGCTCGAGGTCCAGTCCCTCGCGGTTCTGGCTGGCGACGCTGAGGGCCGTCTCCAGCCGCTGTCTGTGCTCGGGGGAGGCCAGCGCCGTCAGTTCCTCCACGCCGCCGGGCAGAGTGGGCCAGCCCAGCATGTCGGCGGCGCCTTCCGACCATTCCAGCTTGCCGCTGTGGACGTCGAGGTGCCAGAAGCCCAAGCGGGCGAGCTTGCAGGCGCTGGCCTGTTCCAGCTGCGCTTCGCGCAGGGCTCGCTCGCGGGCGGCGCCGCTAAGTGCATAGCGTACCCGCTCGGTCAGCAGCGGCAGGTTGATCGGCTTGGGCATGAAGTCGGTCGCGCCGGCATCGAAGGCGTCGTTGATCGAGCCTACGTCGTCATGACCGGTCAGCATCAACAAGGGTACGTGACGACCGTTGATCCCGGCCTGGCCGCTGCGAATGGCGCGCAGGGTGCCGAAGCCGTCCAGTCTCGGCATGTCCATGTCCACCAGCACCAGGTCGGGTGCATGCTGGCCGAAGACTTCGAGCCCCTCCTGGCCATCGGCGGCGAGCAGCACCCGGTATCCCTTGCGCTGCAAGCCGGAGGCGATCAGCAGGCGAATGGTGGGGTCGTCATCGACGACCAGCACGGTGATCAGGGCGACTTTGTCGCTGCTGCTCTCCGCTGTCGTATCGTTAGTCGGCTGATGGTGCGTAAGGAGGGCGGTGGCTGGATGAAGCCTGCCTGTATCGATCATGTGCCTTCCCCCGCGCAGGGTGCGCATCGGGCATGCGCTGAACGTGTTACGCGCCTCTGGCGAGCCGCATGGTGCACGTCCATCCTCAGGCATCGGCGAGGTGGCGACAAGGATATCCGTTTAACGCAGCCATCAACCAAGGTGAAGTTCGAAGTACACGAAGGAAAACGAATGACGCCCGGCGCGTGTCGTTACGCCGGGCGTCCGGTGGGGTAGGGCAAGTCTGGCGCGACTAGAAGCGACCGGCCAGGCGCCGCTGGGTCAGTTCGGCATAGTCGGCCAGGATGGCAGCGGCTTCGGTCACCTGGACGTGCTCTACCGGCTCCTCTTCGTTCTCCTCACCGCGAGCATCGATCAGCTCGTTCAGCGGATCCAGCCCCAGGGCCTCGCGGCGCCGGTTCTCCAGCGCCAACTGCTCGGCGTCGCGCGCTTCCACTTCGCGCTGGCGCTGTTCGCGGTCGAGGCTGACGGTGGTCTGCTCTTCGCGCATGCGCCGGGCTAGCTCGGTGCGCTCCTTGAGGAAGATGAAGTTGGGATGCGAGTCGGCGCGTTCGCGGTGCCGGGAGCGCAGGGTTTCCAGATACTCCCAGGGCTCGCCGTAGTGGCGATACTGCACGGCTTGCACCGTATCCCACTCGAGGGCGTTGTCGAGACTGCTCTCACCGATGCGCTCGGGGTCGACCAGATCGGGGAAGAGAATGTCGGGCTCGACGCCGCGATGCTGGGTGCTCTCGCCCGAGATACGGTAGAACTTGGCGCGGGTCAGCTTGATCTGGCCATGGCTCAGGTCGTTCAAGGTCTGTACGGTGCCCTTGCCGAAGGTGGCACTGCCCAGCACCAGGCCGCGGCCGTAGTCCTGAATGGCGCCGGCCAGGATCTCAGAGGCCGAAGCCGAGAGACGGTTGACCAGCACGGCCAACGGGCCGTCATAGAGCGTGCCGGTCTCGGTGTCGCCGTAGAGGTTGATGCGGCCGCGGGCGTCGCGCACCTGCACCGTGGGGCCGCGGTCGATGAACAGACCGAGCAGGGAGTTGGCTTCCTGCAGCGCACCGCCCCCGTTGTTGCGCAGGTCGAGGACCAGACCGTCGATGCCTTCGGACTTGAGGCGCTCGACTTCGCGGGCCACGTCGCGGGTGGTGCTGCGGAACTCCTCGGCACCGGACTGCCAGGCATCGAAGTCGACGTAGAAAGTGGGGATGGTGATCACGCCGATGCGCTTGTTGCCGTCTTCGCGTTCGACCTCGACGATTTCACCCTTGGCGGCCTGGTCTTCGAGATCGACCGTGTCGCGGGTGATCTCGACGGTGCTGGAGCGGGTCATGTCGACGGCTTCAGCCGGCACCACCTCGAGGCGTACCACGGTACCCTTGGGACCGCGGATGAGATCGACTACCTCGTCGAGGCGCATGCCTACCACGTTGACGATCTCCTCGTCCTCCTGGCCCACGCCGACAATGCGGTCGGCAGGCTCGAGCACGCCGGCACGATCCGCCGGACCGCCGGGTACCAGGCTGGTGACCTTCACGTATTCGCCGTCGGACTGCAGCATGGCGCCGATGCCTTCCAGCGACAGCCGCATCTGGATGTCGAAGGATTCGCCCTGGCGCGGAGATAGGTACTCGGTATGCGGGTCGATGCTGCTGGTCACCGCGGCCATGAACAGGCCGAACACGTCCTCGCCGTTGGTCTGGCGCAGACGCGACAGCTGGCCTTCGTAGCGCTGACGCAGGTTGTTCTCTACCTGCTCTTCGTCCTGACCGCTGATGTCGAGGGTGAGAGCGGCGTTCTTGAGACGCTTGTACCACAGCTCGTCGAGCTCGGCTTCGCTGGTGGCCCAGTCGGCCTCGCGGCGGTCGAGGTCGAGCCGCATGTCGCTCTCGTAGGTGAAGCCCAGCCCCTCGTCGATGGCGCTCAGCAGCCACTCGAAGCGGCTCTCGGCGCGATCGTGATAGCGCTGGTAGAGCTCGAAGGCCGGTGCCAGGTCGCCTTCGAAGAGCATGTCGTCGATACGCTCCTCGAAGTGGCGGAATTCGTCGATGTCGCTTTCCAGCAGGAAGGCGCGCTGGCCATCGAGGATATCGAGATAGCGCTCGAACGCCAGGCGTGACCAGGTGTCGTCCAAGGCGGTTTCGGCGTAGTGGCCGTAGCGCAGTGACTCGGCGACTTCCAGAGCCGCCTGCCGATGCGAGTCGTTGGGCTGGATCTGGGCTAGCGCCAATTGAGCGCACGACAACAACGTCACCAGCGAGAGAATCGCTGTGTGCCTAAGAACGACTGACAGGCTCATCAATGAAGCACCCCTGGTTTCGTGTACACTTCCTTCCCTAGACAAGCGTATGGCTCATGAGTTGCGAGGCCAGACGTCGCATTGTAGCAGTTCTTGCGTCAACCACGACCCCTGATGAGGATCCACATGTCTCGGGAAGCTCGTCTCGAGCGTCTGCTCGAATTTCTCAATCGCTCGCCGACCCCCTGGCATGCCGTCTCGGCCATGGCCGAACGGCTCGATGCCGCCGGCTTCCGCCGGCTGGACGAGAGTCAGGCCTGGGAGGTCTCGCCCGGCGAGCGTCTCTACGTGACGCGCAATGGTTCGTCGATCGTGGCGCTGCAGCTCCCGCATGACGGGCTGGAGGCGCTGCGCATGATCGGCGCCCATACCGACAGCCCCGGCCTGCGTCTGAAGCCCAACGCCGCTCAGCTCTCGGCAGGCTGGTTGCAGCTCGGCGTCGAACTCTACGGCGGCGCCTTGCTGGCGCCCTGGTTCGACCGCGACCTGGGCCTGGCCGGCCGCGTTCACGTGCGGCATCCCGACGGCCGCATCGAAGGCGTGCTGCTGCAGGTGGACCGGCCCATTGCCATCATTCCCAGTCTGGCGATCCATCTCGACCGCGAGGTCAACAACGGACGGCCGATCAACGCCCAGACCCAGATGCCGCCGGTATTTCTGCAGGGTGGTGACAAGGCCGACCTGCAGCGGCTGCTGCTCGAATGGCTGGAGGAACAGAACGGCACCGTCGGCGCCGAGATCCTCGATTTCGAGCTGGCCCTGTATGACGTGCAGCCCCCGGCATTGGTCGGTGTCGGCCGTGAGCTGGTCGCCAGTGCGCGCCTCGACAACCTGCTGTCCTGCTTCATCGGGCTCGAAGCGCTGCTGGAGAGCGACGGCAGCCAGGGCGTGGTGCTGGTGGCCAACGATCACGAAGAGGTCGGCAGCGCCAGCGCCTGCGGTGCTCAGGGGCCGTTTCTCGGCGACGTGCTGCGGCGAGTCAATGCCCAACTGGGCGAGCCGGGTGACGAAGGCTTCATTCGTCTGATCCAGGCATCGCGGATGATCTCCTGCGACAACGCCCACGCCCTGCATCCCAACTTCACCGACAAGCACGATGCTGCCCATGGCCCCGCGCTCAACGGTGGCCCGGTGATCAAGGTCAACGCCAATCAGCGCTACGCCACCAACAGCGCGACGGCAGCGCTGTTCCGCGATCTCTGCCGCGAGGCCGAGGTTCCGGTGCAGACCTTCGTCACCCGTGCCGACATGGGCTGCGGCAGCACCATCGGGCCGATCACGGCCACCGAGCTCGGCGTGCCGACGCTGGACGTGGGCGTGCCGCAGTGGGCCATGCACTCGATCCGCGAGACGGCGGGCAGCCGCGACGTGGAGTACCTGACCCGGGCGCTGGTCGCCTTCGCCAACCGGCCGCGACTGACCTGATGTTCACTGAGCCCTTGACGTTCAATGAGCCAAGAAATGCCACCACGAAAAACCCGGCGCCAGGGCGCCGGGTTTTTTTCGATTTCTGGTGGCTACGCCCTGACTCGAACAGGGGACCCCATCATTATGAGTGATGTGCTCTAACCAACTGAGCTACGTAGCCATTCAACGGGGGCGAAGTTTACGGATTCGTCTCTGTGGCGTCAAGTCTCGCCGTGGGTAGGGGATCATCGGGCAAAGGGGAGAGCATGAGGCTATCTCGTCCGGCTGCCTTGGCCGAATAAAGGGCATCATCAGCACGCGACATGGCGGCGTCATAGGTCTCGGCTGTGTCGGCCATCCACACCGATACGCCGATGCTGCACGATAAGAGAATCTGTTGGTCGCCATGGCGCAAGGGAGTGTCACGCAGGGTCTGGACGATGCGCAGGCCCAGTTCCCGAGCCTGCGTTGCGCTGGTACCCGGCATCAGAATGCAGAACTCGTCGCCCCCGAGGCGGGCCAGGAGATCGGTTTCGCGCAGCGTGGCCCTCACGACACGTACGAAATGGACGAGACTCTGGTCTCCGCCCTGGTGACCGAGCCTGTCGTTGACACTCTTGAAGTGATCGAGATCCAGCAGCATGAGTGAGTAAGGCTTGCCTGTTCGCATGGATCGGGCATTCTCGAGCTGCAAGCGCTCGTCGAACTTGCGCCGATTCCAGGCCCCCGTCAATGGATCGACGTTGGCTAGTTCGGTGACTTCGGTGACCAGGCGATCAATGGTCATGACAGCGAGACCGAAATTCCACAGAAGCCCGCTTAAGATGACGCCAAGCATGGTCACCGCTGCGACGTCCGTGAAATGAGGGGAGGCGCCGAGCTCCAGCAGCAGCCAGAGATTCATCAGCATGATGACGGCATGCCCGACCAAGCCTAGGGAGATTCCTGCGCATGAAATGACGATACCTGCCGAGCACAGGCGCCGTTTCAAGAGAAAGAGGAGGCTCATCAGCATTGGAAACGACTGGCCGATGGCATAGACAAGGGCGAGCCCTTCATCATTGCCGTACAAGGCGATGGCCAGTAGCAAGCATAGAGTGCTGGCAGCAGAGGCGGTGATCCACCCACCCGTCTGGCCATGAAAACGGCGTATCCCGAGCCATAGCAGCCAGAAACCCAGGATAACCAGGCTGTTTCCCACCGCTGCCGGAAGAGCCGGGATGCTGGAAGCGTGCTGGAAAGGCAGAAGAATACCGCCCGCAGCGATCAGCAGGCAGGCGGTGAACCACAATCGTGCTACGCGGAATGTTCGATGCTGCCAGGCGATCGCCGCCCAAATGGCGGCTAGCGCGAAAGAGAGAAGAACGATAGTGATGTAAAGCGTGAAGAAATCCAGCTTCATGATGGCTCACCGAGGGCGCGCTCGGATGCCGCTGCAGACCGCCCTTGATCCTCCGGATGGGAAAGTAGAGTCCCTTGGTGAACTGGAAAAAAAGCAAGCGTGGGCGTTATTCCTATCCACCAGGTGCAGTGAAATGCAGTGTGAATATCAAGATTATGTCGAGTGTTCCACACTATAGCCGCCATCCTTGGCAGCTACTGGCGCCTGACGTCTGCCTCAGGAGTGTATAAGCCACTATGTGCCGAGCCGTCAGCGTTTTGGGTGCTTTGATACTTTATGGTTAAAGCGGCTACACATTGAAGCGGAAGTGGATCACGTCGCCGTCCTTCACCACGTACTCTTTGCCCTCGAGGCGCCACTTGCCGGCATCCTTGGCGCCCTGTTCGCCACCCAGGGTGACGAAGTCGTCATAGCCGATCACTTCGGCGCGGATGAAGCCCTTCTGGAAATCGGTGTGAATCACGCCGGCGGCCTCGGGGGCAGTGGCACCCACCTTGACGGTCCAGGCGCGCACTTCCTTCACCCCAGCGGTGAAGTAGGTCTGCAGGCCCAGCAGTTGGTAACCGGCGCGGATCACCCGGTCGAGCCCAGGCTCTTCCATGCCCATCTCGCCGAGGAACATGGCGCGCTCGTCGTCGTCGAGCTCGGCGATCTCGGCTTCGAGCTGGTTGCACACCGGCACCACCACGGCGCCTTCCTCGGCGGCAATCTCGTTGACGATGTCGAGGTAGGGGTTGTTCTCGAAACCGTCCTCGTTGACGTTGGCGATGTACATGGTCGGCTTGAGCGTGAGGAAGCCGAAGCTCTTGACCTGGCGCTTCTCTTCCTCGTCGAGGCCGAAGCTGCGCAGCGGCTGGCCTTCGGCCAGATGCGGCTGGACGCGCTCCAGGATCGCCTTGGTGGCGATGGCGTCCTTGTCACCGCCCTTGGCCACGCGCACCAGGCGCTGGATGGCCCGCTCGACGGTGTCGAGGTCGGCCAGCGCCAGCTCCAGGTTGATGGTCTCGATATCCGAGCGCGGATCGACCTGGTTGGCCACGTGGATGACGTTGTCGTTGTCGAAGCAGCGCACCACGTGGGCGATGGCCTGGGTCTCGCGAATGTTGGCCAGGAACTGGTTGCCGAGTCCCTCGCCCTTGGAAGCTCCCGCCACCAGGCCGGCGATGTCGACGAACTCCATGGTGGTGGGAATCACCTTCTGCGGACCCACGATCTCGGCCAGCTTGTCGAGGCGCGGATCGGGCATCGGCACGATACCGACGTTGGGCTCGATGGTACAGAAGGGGAAGTTCTCGGCATCGATGCCGGACTTGGTCAGGGCGTTGAAGAGGGTCGATTTGCCCACGTTGGGCAGACCGACGATACCGCAGTTGAAACCCATGATGATGTCCTGAGTAAGATGGCGAGTGGTGCTCGCGAACGGGCGCTATTCTAGCTCAGCCTTGGCGCCGGTTCAGCCCGAGAAGCTGTGCAGTCGACTCATGGCCTTGGCCCAGTCGCCCGACACGACCAGCGGCAGCGTGGCCAGGCACTCGTTGAGGGCACCGCCGATGGCCTCGAGCTCCGCCTTGCCGGGGCGCCCGAGCACGTAGTTGGTGACCTGGCGCGAATCGCCGGGATGGCCGATGCCGATGCGCAGACGGTTGAAGCCTTTCTCGCCCAGCGCGCTGATGATGTCGCGCAGGCCGTTGTGCCCGCCGTGGCCGCCGCCCTGCTTGTAACGGGCCGCGCCGGGGGGAATGTCCAGCTCATCGTGGGCCACCAGCAGTTCTTCGGGTGCGATCTTGTAGAACTGGCACAGGGCCGCGACGGCGCCGCCGCTGCGGTTCATGAAGGTGGTGGGCTCGAGCAGATGCAGCTCCTGGTCATTCAGCAGCACCTTGGCATAGAGGCCGAGGAACTTCTTCTCCTGACGCAGCTCGGTGCCGGCCTGGCGCGCCAGGATCTCCACCAGCCAGGCGCCGGCGTTGTGGCGTGTGGCAGCATAGTTGTCACCGGGATTGCCCAGTCCGATGATCGCCTTGATCTGCGGCATGCGGGGTCTCCAAACAAAAACAAGCGCCGCAGCGCTTGGTCGAGACGGAAAGGGGCCGCCCAAGGCGGCCCCCGATGGCATGGCTTATTCGGCGCCTTCTTCGCCTTCTTCGCCTTCCTCACCCTCGGCCGCTTCACCGCGGGTCTTGGGCTTGGTGATGCTCAGCACGGCGTTGTCATGGTCGGCACCGTGGGACAGTTCGACCAGGGTCACGCCAGCCGGCAGCTCGAGGTCGGAGAGGTGCAGGGTGGTGCCCAGCTCGACGTTGGTGATGTCGACTTCCAGGAAGTCCGGCAGGTCCTTGGGCAGACAGCTGATCTGGATCTCGTTGGAGAGAATGTGCAGCTCGCCGCCCTGGTCCTTGATGCCCTTGGACTTCTCTTCGCCCACCACGTGCAGCGGCACGTTGATGGTGATGGCGTGAGTGGCGTCCACGCGCATGAAGTCGGCGTGGGTGACCAGCGGCTTGTACGGGTGGCGCTGCAGATCACGCACAACCACCTGCTCTTTCTTGCCGTCGATGACGAGATTGAGCACGGAGGAGAAGAAGGTCTCGTCCTCGATGGCCTTGTAGAACGGGGCCTTCTCGAGAGAGATCGGCTGCGGAGCCTTGTCGCCGCCGTAGACGATGGCGGGAACTTCGAGGTTCGCACGACGCAGGCGGCGGCTCGCACCTTTCCCCAGGTCGTTACGAACGCTGGCATTGAGTGTGAAATCGGACATGTTGTTGCCTCTTGCTGAATGTAAGGGAGACGTGCGACCCGCGACCTGATCGCGACGTTCCCGAAAGCCCCCGTGGGGCGCTACTCCGCTGCCTTGTTCTTGCCGAGAGTCTTCGAGAATCTCAGTGGAACATGGCGCTGACGGATTCTTCGTTGCTGACGCGGCGGATCGCCTCGGCGATCAGGCCGGCCACGCTGAGCTGACGAATCTTGCCGCTGCGACGGGCGACGTCGGACAGCGGGATGGTGTCGGTCACCACCACTTCGTCGAGTACCGAACCGGTGATGTTCTCCACCGCCGGCCCGGAGAGGATCGGGTGGGTGGCATAGGCCACCACGCGGCGCGCGCCGTGGTCCTTCAGCGCGTCGCCGGCCTTGCACAGGGTGCCGGCGGTATCGATCATGTCGTCGACCACCACGCAGGTGCGGTTCTCGATCTCGCCGATGATGTGCATCACCTGGGCCTGGTTGGCCTGGGGGCGACGCTTGTCGATGATGGCGAGGTCGGCATTGAGCTGCTTGGCGATGGCGCGGGCCCGGACCACGCCGCCCACGTCGGGCGAGACTACCACCAGGTCATCGTAGTTCTGACGTTCGATGTCGTCGAGCAGGATCGGCGAACCGTAGACGTTGTCCACCGGGACGTCGAAGAAGCCCTGAATCTGGTCGGCATGCAGGTCCATGGTCATCACCCTGTCGACGCCGGCCTTGACCATCATGTCGGCCACCACCTTGGCCGAGATCGGCACCCGGGCGGAGCGTACCCGGCGATCCTGACGCGCGTAGCCGAAGTAGGGCACCACGGCGGTGATACGGGTGGCCGAGGCACGGCGCAGGGCGTCAACCATCAGGATCAGCTCCATCAGGTTGTCATTGGTCGGTGCGCAGGTGGACTGCAGAATGAAGACGTCCTTGCCGCGAACGTTCTCGTTGATCTCGACCGCGATCTCGCCATCGCTGAACTGCCCGACCGTGGCGTTCCCCATACGAGTATCGAGACTCTCGGCGATTTTCTGGGCGAGTTCGGGGTTGGCATTCCCGGCAAAAACCATCAATTTTGACACGCGCATCCACCTATGCAGTGTTGGGGAGCTCAGTTGGCGATACAGGATACCGCAAGCACGGCGATTCGGCGCTTGCTGACAGCACGTTCATCGGCCAAGAGCAGCATGTAGCGGGGAGAGGTTCAGGCCGCGAGCCATGAAAGCAGTATAGTGGCTCGGTAGCTCGGCCATGATGTGCCGCGCTTCGGTCTGCGAGTCGAGCCGGGCGAAGATGCAGGCACCGGTTCCCGTCAGCATGGCGGGTGCCCGGCAGCCTAGCCAGTCGAGTGCCTCGGCGACCTGCGGATAGAGTGACCGGACCGTCGGTTCGCAGTCGTTGCTCCAGCTGGGCGCTCCCCCCTGCAGTGCGCGCGCCATGGTAATCGTGGCAGTGTCACGTGTCAATTGCGCTGCCCCGAACACCGCGGCTGTGGCGACTTCGATGCCGGGGTGCACGACCACGAACCAAGGGGTGTCCAGCGCTACCGGAGTGAGCCTTTCGCCCACTCCTTCGGCCCAGGCGGCTTGGCCGCGTACGAACACCGGCACGTCGGCGCCGAGGCGCAGGCCGAGTTCGGCCAGCCGGTCGAGCGGGAGGTCGAGACGCCACAGGCGGTCGAGGCCGAGCAGCGCGGTGGCGGCATCGCTGCTGCCGCCACCCAGGCCGCCACCCAGCGGCAGGCGCTTGGTCAGGTGGATGTCGGCGCCCAGACGACAGCCGCTCTCGGCTTGCAGCAGCCGGGCCGCCCGCACGATCAGGTTGTCGCTGTCGGGCACACCCGGCAGGGCTGGTATCAGGCGGATCTGCTCATCGTCGCGCCGGCGCAGGTGCAGCGTGTCGCCGTGATCGAGGAACTGAAACAGCGTCTGCAGCTCGTGATAGCCATCGGCACGGCGGCCGACGATGTGCAGCATGCGGTTGAGCTTGGCCGGCGCCGGCAGGGTGAGCTCGGTTGCGGTTGCGGTCGCGCTGTCGCTCATCGGCTCGATCATCGACCCAGGCAGCGACTCAGTCATCGAGGACGGGGCGCCACTCGGTGACCACCAGGGTCACGCGCAGGTCGTCGTACTCCATGATCAGGCGACGCGGCAGCCACAGCGACTCCACCTCGACCCAGTCGCGATAGTCGATTTGCCAGCCGTCCTGCTCCAGACGCTGAGGAAAGCCCGTGTCGTCGTGTTCGAGCCGGTACTGGCTGTGGTCGGCGGGCAGGCCGCGGATCCAGTCGGCCAGCGAGCTGACCGGCAGCGACCAGCCGAGCTGCTGCTGCATCAGCGCTTCCGGGGTCTCGGCGACGAAGCGGCCATCGGCGTTGGTCAGCGAGAAGCGCCCCTCACGGCCTTCGAGCAGGTTGCGGCCGCTGCCGAAGGGGCCACTGATCAGCATGCGGTAGTAGTGCGGATGCTGACTCCAGTCGAGATTGGCGCTGGTCGACTCCTGGGGTGTGCGCAGGCCGGCCTTGCCGACCAGGATCCAGGTGTCCAGCTCGGCGAGGCGTTCCTGCTGCGCTTCCCAGCGGTCGGCGCGCATGTCGGGCGCGGTCGTTGGGGCGGCGCAGCCGGCCAGCAGGGCAAGTGTCAGGCCCGCCGCCAGGCATCGTATCGTGGTCATCCGGTGGTTCATGACGTCGTCTCGTGGGGCAGTGGGTTGGGTCAGGGTGCCAGCTCGGGAATGCGTTCGAGCAGCTCGTCGATGAGCGGGCGTTCATCGAACCGTTGCAACGCCTGTTCGACCACCTTGCGAGCATCGTCGTGCCTTTCCAGTACCCATAGTACCTCGGCCAGGTGGGCGGCAATCTCCTGGTCGGGCATGCCGGCATAGGCGCGCTCCAGCCATGGCAGGGCGCGCTCGGGGTCGCCCAGACGGTAATACACCCAGCCCAGGCTATCCATGATGGCAGGGTTGCCGGGTTCGAGCTCATGGGCTCGCTCGATCAGCTCGCGGGCTTCTTCCAGGCGATCCTCGACATTGAGGTCCGCCAGGGTGTAGCCCAGGGCGTTCAGGGCGGTAGCGTTGTACGGGTTGGCTTCGATGATGCGCCCGAGATCGCGCTCCATGGCTTCGATGTCGCCACGCTCCCAGGAGCGCATGCCGCGAAGATAGAGCAGGGTCTCATCGTTGGGGGTGCGCGAGAGTTCGCGGTTCAGCAGCGCGTCGGCTTCCGCTTCCAGACCGGCTTCGCCGAGCAGTTCCACTTCCAGCGCTACCAGCTCGCTGAAGCGGGCCTCGTGGCGCAGGCGCTCGATACGCAGAAAGGCGCGGGCGTCGAGCAGCCGATCGTCCTCTATCAGCATGCGTGCCGCGCGCAGGCGAGCGCGCAGGAAGTCGCTGCCGGGCGCCACCTGACGGTAGTAGAGCAGGGCGTTGTCCACCTCGTCCTCTTCCTCGGCGATGATGCCCATCAGGTAAAAGGCGGCGGGTGGGGGCTCGTCGCTGCTCACCAGGGGCAGCAGCAGGCGCCGCGCGGCATCCAGGTAACCGTCTTCCAGGTAGAGGCCGGCGAGAGAGATGCGCAGCTCCTGGTTGCCGATGTGCTCGTCGAGCAGGG
Source organism: Halomonas sp. KM-1 (assembly GCF_000246875.1). Taxonomy (NCBI): domain Bacteria; kingdom Pseudomonadati; phylum Pseudomonadota; class Gammaproteobacteria; order Oceanospirillales; family Halomonadaceae; genus Halomonas; species Halomonas sp. KM-1. Next base: position 19,022 of record NZ_BAEU01000143.1, on the reverse strand, counting down.
TCGAGGTGTGGCGCTCGGCGGCGTCGACATTGCCTAGCATCAGCTCGGCTTGTGCCAGCAGCAGCAGAAAGCGCGGGTCGCCGGGAGACACCGCGAGGCCGCGGCTTGCGGCCTCGCGGGCCTGGCGCGGGTTGTCCGCCTCCAGGGCCAGCTGCGCCCGGGTCAGCCACAGGGCGGGCAGTTCGGCGTGGTCGCGGGCGAGCTGGTCCAGCCGCCGCTCGGCCTGCAACGACTGCCCGGTGGCTGCCTCCAGGATGGCCGTGGCCAGCACGGCATCGTGATGGTGCGGGTGCGCGGCGGCTCCGGGACGTTCGAGATACGCACGCAGGCGCTCACGCAGAGGCAGTGGGTCGGTGCCGGCCTCCAGGGCCAGCTCGGCGAGAAGTGCCAATTCGGCATGCTGGCCCTGTTGTGCCAGTGCCAGGCGCCACTCCAGGGCCGTCGTCCAGTCGCCGCGCTGCAGTGCCAGCCCGGAGAGCAGGCGCAATGGCGCTTCGGCATCCGGAGCGAGTGCATGCCAGGTACTCACCGCCTGGTCGAGCAGCAGAATGTCATTGCTGAAACGCGCCGCCAGCGTGCCGCGCTCCGCCAGCGGTGCGGCCTGGTAGCGCTCGGCCATGGCCAGGTAACCCAGGGTGGCGCGGCGGTAGTCGCCGCGCTGTCCGGCAAACTCCGCTGTCAGCAGCGTGGCCAGTCCTTCGGCGTCCAGGCCGCGCTCGATGGGCGGGGCCGTGGCCAGGGGGTCGTCTGTAGCGGTGGCGAATGGCGAGGTGGCCAGGCCTTGGCAGCCGCTCAGCAGTGCAGCCAGGCCAAGCACTGCCAATCCTTGGCGCGAAGAGCGCTTCAACGTCGAGGGCATGCGTGTCTCATCCGGTGTCCCGAGGTGTCAGCATAACGGCTAGCCGCGCAGTGGCAAAGGGATCGCTGCGATCGGGGCAGCCAAGCCATGAAAGCGGCTTGCCTTGTCGTGTGTCAATTGCGCGCTTGGTGTGGCTGGCGCCGAGCGCGCAAGGCTGTGATAGAATGCAGCGCCGCAGATACGTTTTTTTCACTTACGCTGCCGCCGGCCGACATCACCGAAGACGCTTAACGCATGACGCTTCTTGCCCTTGGAATCAACCACAGGACGGCCACGGTCGCGGTGCGCGAGCGGGTCGCCTTCACTCCCGCGCAACTGGAGTCGGCGCTGACCCAACTGCGCCATATGCCCCAGGTGCACGAGGCGGCGGTGCTGTCGACCTGTAATCGCACGGAGCTTTATTGCGTCACCGAGCCGAGCGGCGAGCGAGCCATTCTCGACTGGCTGAGTCACTTCCATGGGTTGCAGCTCGATGAGCTGACTCCCTGCGCCTATCACTATCTGGACAACGATGCCGCGCGTCATCTCATGCGCGTTGCCGTCGGGCTCGATTCGATGGTGCTGGGCGAGCCACAGATTCTCGGCCAGCTCAAGGAGGCGTATCAGTCTGCGCGTCAGGCGAGCGGCCTCGGCGGTGAGCTCGAGCTACTGTTTCAGCACACCTTTGCGGTGGCCAAGCAGGTGCGTACGCGCACCGGTATAGGCCAGAACCCGGTGTCGGTGGCCTATGCGGCAGTGAGCCTGGCCAGCCGCATCTTCGAGGACTTCGGTCGCGCCCGGGCGCTGTTGATCGGTGCCGGGGAGACCATCGAGCTGGTAGCCCGGCATCTGCGCGAGGCCGGCGTGCGCGACATGATCGTGGCCAACCGTACGCGGGAGCGTGCCGAGCTGCTGGCCGGCGAGTTCAATGCCGAAGCGATTTCGCTAAACGAGATACCCGACGCCCTGGCACGCTCCGACATCGTCATCTCTTCCACTGCCGCACCGCTGCCGATCCTGGGCAAGGGCATGGCCGAGCGGGCGCTGAAGAAGCGTCGCCATCGACCGATCTTCATGGTCGACATCGCCGTTCCGCGTGACATCGAGCCCGAGGTGGGCGACCTGGACGACATCTTCCTGTATACGGTCGATGACCTCAACGAGGTGATCCAGGAGAACCGACGTCACCGTCAGGCAGCTGCCGACCAGGCGGAGTCGCTGATTGAGCATGGCGTGCACGTCTGGCTGCATGAGCGGCGCATTCGTGGCGGCGGCGAACTGATTCGCCGCTACCGTGACCGGGCGGCCGAGCTGCGGGAACTCTCGGAGCGCCAGGCACTGGCCCGACTGGCCCGCGGCGAGGATCCCGAAGAGGTGATTCGCCTGCTCGCTCATCAGCTCACCAACCGGCTGCTACACCAGCCCACGGTAGCGTTGCGCGAGGCGTCCGGGAGCGAGCGGCGCGATCTGCTCAGCGCTGCCGAGGCGCTACTGCTGAACTCCCCAACCACGAAAATCTGACAGGACACGTCATGAAAGCGACCCTGCGCCAGCGTCTCGATGGCTTCGTCGAGCGCTTCGAGGAGCTCGCCGCCCTGCTGGCGGAGCCCGAGGTGATCGGCGATCAGCCCCGGTTCCGCGACTATTCCCGCGAGTATGCCGAGCTCGAGCCCCTGGTCGAAGCCTGGCGCGACTACCGTGCCACCGAGGGCGACCTCGACGATGCTGCGCAACTGGCCGAGGACAGCGATGCCGAGATGCGCGAGCTGGCCCAACTGGAACTGGAAGAGGGTCGGGAGCGGCTAGAAGGGCTGGAGGTGCGGCTCAAGCAGCTGCTGGTGCCGCGCGATCCCGACGATGGACGCAACGTCTTTCTCGAGGTTCGCGCCGGTACCGGCGGCGACGAGGCGGCGCTGTTCGCCGGCGATCTGTTCCGCATGTACTCCCGCTACGCCGAGAAACAGGGCTGGAAGGTCGAGGTGATCAGCGCCAGTCACGGCGAGCAGGGTGGCTACAAGGAGATCATCTCCCGCGTGAAGGGAGAGGGTGTCTATGCCCGGCTCAAGTTCGAATCGGGCGCTCACCGCGTACAGCGCGTGCCGGCCACTGAGTCCCAGGGGCGCATCCACACCTCCGCCTGTACCGTGGCGGTGATGCCGGAAGCCGACGAGGTCGGCGACGTCGACATCAATCCCGTTGATCTGCGGGTGGACACCTTCCGCTCCAGTGGTGCCGGCGGTCAGCACGTCAATACTACCGACTCGGCAATCCGTATCACCCACCTGCCCACCGGCGTGGTGGTGGAGTGCCAGGAGGAGCGCAGCCAGCACAAGAACCGGGCCAAGGCGATGTCGCTGTTGGCCGCCCGCCTCAAGCAGAGTGCCGTGGAGAGCCGTCAGCGCGAGCAGGCCGATACCCGTCGCAGCCTGGTGGGCTCCGGGGATCGCAGTGAGCGAATCCGCACCTACAACTTCCCCCAGGGGCGGCTCACCGACCATCGCATCAACCTCACCCTCTACAAGCTGGGCGAAGTCATGGCCGGCGAGCTCGATGAAGTGCTCGACCCCCTGGTGCACGAGCATCAGGCCGAACAGCTCGCGGCGCTGCAGCAGGAGGCCTGAGGTGGCATCCGAAGGGCAAGGCGGGGCGATATGTGGCGGAGTCGTCCGCCTCGATGCGCTGCTGGTCAGTGCGAGCGAGCGTCTGGCGCGTTCGGGGTCACCCAGCCCCCGGCTCGATGCCGAAGTACTGCTTTGCCATGTACTCGAGGTCGATCGCACCTGGCTCTACACCTGGGGTGACAGGCCGGCATCCACCTTTCAGCGTGCGCGCTACGAGGCGCTCGTCGCCGCCCGGGCGGCGGGGCGCCCGGTGGCCTACCTCACCGGTATGCGTGAGTTCTGGGGGCTGCCGCTGGGTACCTCACCGCACACCCTGATTCCGCGTCCCGATACCGAAACCCTGGTGGAGATGCTGCTCGAACTGGCGGCGCAACCATCGGGGCGGCTGCTCGACCTTGGCACCGGCACCGGTGCCATTGCGCTGGCCTTCGCCAGCGAACGCCCCGACTGGCAGGCCCTCGGCGTCGATCGTGTGCCCGAGGCCGTGGCGCTGGCCGAGTCCAATGCCCTACGGCTGGGCATCGCCAATGCGAGCTTTCTGCCGAGCGACTGGTTTGCGGCCGTGTCGGGGCAGCGCTTCATGCTGATCGCGGCCAACCCACCTTATATCGATGCCGAAGACCCGCACCTGGGTCAGGGCGATGTGCGCTTCGAGCCCATGAGCGCGCTGGTGGCGGCCGACTCGGGGCTGGCGGATCTGCGTCATATCGTTGAGCAGGCCGTCGATCATCTCGAGCCCACTGGCTGGATCGTCCTCGAGCATGGCCACGAGCAGGCGGCGGCCGTACGGGGCCTGCTGCAAGGCCGCGGCTATGTGGCGGTGGACAGCCGGCGGGACCTGGGGGGGCGGGAGCGCGTCACCTTCGGTCGTTTGTCGCCATAGCGTTGAGGGAGCGGTACTGGAGAGGGAGCGGGGGCTGTGGTACACCTATTCAGGAAATAATTCCAAATGTCGTCATGTTTGTGACACTGAACACCAGCGCTGCGCCTGATTACCGCGCTTTTTCAGGTTGATTTGCTGTCATGGCGACGCTTCACTCACTCTGAATCGGCACCCCTCGACACGACAATGAAAACCAAGACCCGCTCACTGGACCGTATCGACCTCAAGATCCTGCGCTGTCTGCAGGAGAACGCCCGCATCTCCTATGTCGACCTGGCTGCCCAGGTAGGCCTTTCCACCACGCCTTGCCTGGAGCGCGTCAAGCGTCTCGAAAAATCAGGAGTCATCCGCGGCTACAAGGCCGTGCTCGATCCGCGCTCGCTCAAAGCTAACCTGCTGGTGTTCGTCGAGATCAGCCTGGAGACCCAGTCGCCGGCGGTGTTCGACGAGTTTCGCCGCGCGGTTTCGCGTCTGCCGCAGATCCAGGAGTGTCACCTGGTCTCGGGGCAGTTCGACTACATTCTCAAGTGCCGAATTCCCGAAATGGCCGCCTACCGTCAGCTTCTCGGCGATGTGGTGTTGACCCTTCCCGGGGTCAAGGAGTCGAAGAGCTACGTGGTGATGGAGGAGGTCAAGGAGGAGTTCTCGCTCTACGTCCCCGACATCGAGGAGCTCGAAGACAAGTAATGGTAATGAACGACGAGGCGCTGCTGCGCTACAGCCGGCAGATCATGCTGGAGGCGATCGACATCGAGGGGCAGGAGCGCCTGCTGGCCTCGCGGGTATTGGTGGTAGGCGCCGGCGGGTTGGGCTCGCCGGTAGCCCTCTACCTGGCCGCCGCCGGCGTTGGTCGCCTGACCCTGGCCGATGCCGACGCAGTGGAGCTTTCCAATCTGCAGCGCCAGATCGCTCACGGCATGGCCGATCTCCAGCGTAACAAGGCGTGCTCCGCACGCGATTCGGCGCTGGCGCTCAACCCGGGCTGCGACATTCGCGCGATCGAGTCGCATCTCGACGAGGCCGCGCTCGACGAGGTGATAGCCGATGTCGACCTGGTCCTCGACTGCACCGACCGTTTCTCCAGCCGCTATGCCATCAATGCCGTCTGCCGCCGAGCCGGCGTGCCGCTGGTGTCAGGGGCGGCCATCCGTTTCTCGGGGCAGCTCGCCGTGTTCGATCCGCGCGATCCGGCTGCCCCCTGCTACGCCTGCCTCTATCCGCCGGGAGAGGGGGGCGACGAGGAGCTGCGTTGTGCCGAGAATGGCGTCGTGGCACCGCTGGTGGGGCTGATCGGCTGCTTTCAAGCGCTGGAGGCGGTCAAGCTGCTCAGCGGTGCCGGCACCCCGCACCGTGGGCTCTCCACCTTCGATGGCATGACGGGGCAGTGGCGCCACTTCCAGGTTCCACGAGATCCTGCCTGCCCTGTCTGTGCCGACACCGGGTAGGCAAGATGATGGTTATTATTTGACAGGTTTTGCGTGGCGAGTAACCGGCATGTTACGTTTTCCACGATTTTATTTTTATTAATCTATTGATTTAATGGTAATTTTCTTGGGTTTGCGGGTTCGTTCAAAGCGCTCGCTCGGAAAATATCGTTGTTGGATACTTGACACTCCCCGTTGGTATGATGCCAGACTAAAGCAACCACAAGCTGGATCATTCCAGGAATCGTTGCATGGCCGATGCCGCACACTTTGCAAACCCCGCCTCCTACTACCGGGACTCGGTGGCGGTACGTCTCGAGCAGGCGTGCCCGCCGCAGCGCGGGCACCAGCGCGTCGACGTCTGCGTGATCGGTGGCGGCATCACCGGCTGCTCCGCGGCACTGCATCTGGCCGAGCGCGGCTACTCGGTGGCCTTGCTCGAGGCCCATGAGATCGGCTTCGGGGCTTCCGGGCGCAGCGGCGGCCAGATTCTGCCCGGCCTGGGCACCGATATTGCCACCGTGGAGCAGGCGCTGGGTCGTGAACAGGCTCGCCAGGTGTGGGAGATGAGCCGCGAGGCCGTACGCTTGACGGCAGAATTGATCGAACGTCACGCGATTCCCTGCGATCTCGCCTGGGGCTATCTGCATGCCGCGGTGAAGCCGCGGCACGTACGCGAACTGCGCCAGTTCCAAGAACGTATGGCGCGCGACTACGGCTACGAGGCGCTCGCCTGGCTCGAAGGCGAAGCGCTGCGCGAACGCGTGGTCACCGACGCCTATCCCGGGGCGCTGTTCGAAAGCGAAGGCGGCCACCTGCATCCGCTCAATTACACCCTGGGCTTGGCGCGTGCCGCCCAGCAGGCGGGAGTGGCGATTCACGAGCATAGCCCGGCCCTGGACGTTCGCCGCGGTCAGCCGGCCAACGTGGTGACCGAACACGGCGAGATCAGCGCCGATTTCGTGGTGGTGGGGGCCAACGCCTACCTGGGCCGGCTGCTGCCGGAGCTGGATGGGCGCGTCATGCGTGCGGCCAACTACATCGTCGCCACCGAACCCTTGAGCGAGGAGCAGGCCGGCCAGGTGCTACCGCGCAACGATGCCATTTCCGATGCCAACTTCGTGCTCGACTACTATCGCCTGTCGGCCGATAAGCGACTGATCTATGGTGGAGAGGTCAGCTACGATGGGCGTGAGCCGCGCGGCCTGCAGCGGCGCATGGATGCCAAGATCGCGCGACTCTTTCCGGTACTCGAGGGCGTTCGTATCGACTACCGCTGGGGTGGGGACGTGGCCATCACGCTCAATCGGGCACCGGACTTCGGCCGACTCGGCGCCAACGTCTACTACGCCCAGGGCTACTCGGGGCACGGCATGGCGCTGGCCGGGCTGGCCGGAAAGCTCCTGGCCGAAGCCATTGCCGGTCAGAGCGAGCGCTTCGATCTCTTTGCCGCCATGCCTCACCGCCGCTTCCCGGGGGGCGAGCGCCTGCGCACGCCGCTGCTGGTGCTGGCGACCACGTTCTACAAACTGCGTGACCGACTATAACGACGAAAGGTTCGGCTAGAGCCGCAACGAGGTTCCCATGAAAGACCTGGAAAGCTGGCTGAAGGAACGACGCATCACTGAGGTGGAGTGTCTGGTCAGCGACATCACTGGCATCGCCCGCGGCAAGATCACTCCCGTATCGAAGTTCATGGCCGAGAAGGGCATGCGCCTGCCCGAAAGCGTGCTTCTGCAGACCGTCACCGGCGATTACGTCGAGGACGAGCTCTACTACTCATTGCTCGACCCGGCCGATATCGACATGCTGTGCCGGCCCGACAGCTCGGCGGTCTACCCGGTGCCCTGGGCACTCGAGCCTACCGCCCAGGTGATTCACGACTGCTACGACAAGATGGGCAACCCCATCGAACTCTCCTGTCGCAATCAGCTCAAGAAGGTGTTGGCGCTCTATTCGGAGCAGGGCTGGAAGCCGGTGGTGGCACCGGAAATGGAGTTCTATCTGACCAAGCGCTGCGAGGATCCCGATCTGCCGTTGCTGCCGCCCATCGGACGCAGCGGGCGCCAGGAGACCGGGCGGCAGTCGTTTTCCATCGATGCGGCCAACGAGTTCGATCCATTGTTCGAGGACATGTACGACTGGTGCGAGGTCCAGGGGCTCGATATCGACACTCTGATCCATGAAGAGGGCACCGCCCAGATGGAGATCAACTTCCGTCACGGCGACCCCTTGATGCTGGCCGACCAGGTGTTCGTGTTCAAGCGCACCCTGCGCGAGGCCGCGCTAAAGCACGATGTGGTAGCCACCTTCATGGCCAAGCCGATCACCAACGAGCCCGGCAGCGCCATGCACATTCATCAGAGCGTGCTGGATGCGGCCACCGGCAAGAGCGTGTTCGCCAACGAGGATGGCTCCATGAGCCAGCTGTTCCTGCACCATATCGGCGGCATGCAGCGTTTCATCCCCGAGGCGCTGCCGCTGATGGCGCCCAACGTCAACTCCTTCCGTCGCTTCCTGCCCGACACGTCGGCGCCGGTCAACGTGGAGTGGGGCGTAGAGAATCGCACCTGCGGTCTGCGCGTTCCCGATTCGTCGCCGCAGAACCGACGCATCGAGAACCGCCTGCCGGGGGCCGACGCCAACGCTTATCTGGCCATCGCGGCCAGCCTGCTGTGCGGCTACCTGGGCATGGTACAGCAGCTCAACCCTTCCGCGCCGGTGCAGGGGCGGGCGTTCGAGCGACGCAACCTGCGGCTGCCGTTCACCTTGGAGCAGGCACTTGAGCGCATGGAGAATTGCAGCGAGCTGGAGCAGTACATGGGCCATCGCTTCGTGACCGGTTACGTGGCGGTCAAACGGGTGGAGAACGAGAATTTCAAGAAGGTGATCAGCTCGTGGGAGAGGGAGTTTCTGCTGCTGAGCGTCTAGTGGAGAGAAATGCCCGGCGGATGACATGGTCGGGCTCACGAAAAGCAGTGCAGATAAAACAACGCAAACAAGAGGTGCCATCATGTCCTGTCAACGCAAGCTGTCCCTGGCCGTCGCGCTGGGTTCTCTGGCCATGGCCGCTGCTGCCGTCCAGGCCAACGAGGTGCGGGTCTACAACTGGTCGGATTACATCGCCCCGGACACCCTGGAGAAGTTCACCGAAGCCACTGGCATCCGGGTGATCTATGACGTCTACGACAGCAACGAGGTCCTCGACGCGGCGATGCTCGCGGGCCGTTCCGGCTATGACGTGGTGGTACCCTCCAACCACTACCTGACCCGCCAGATCAGCGCCGGCGTGTACCAGGAACTCGACCACGACAAGCTGCCCAACATGGCCAACCTCAACCCGGAGCTGTTGGACGATCTGGAGTTCATCGATTCCGGCAGCCGTTACTCCATTCCTTACATGTGGGGCACCAACGGCATCGGCTACAACGTCGAGCGGGTCACCGAGATTCTCGGCGACGACGCGCCGCTCGACTCCTGGGCACTGCTCTTCGACCCCGAGATCACCACGGCGCTGCGCCAGGGCGGCTGCGGTATCTCGATGCTCGACTCAGGCGACGAGATGCTCTCGCCGGCCATGGCCTATCTCGGCCTCTCTCCGCTCTCCGAAGAGACGGCCGATCTCGAGGCGGCCGGCGACCTGATTGCGGCCGTGCGCGACAACATCACCTACTTCCACTCCTCGCGTTACATCTCGGACCTGGCCAACGGCGACATCTGCGTGGCGGCCGGCTACTCCGGCGACATCTTCCAGGCCGCCGACCGCGCCGAGGAGGCCGGCCGCGACTTCACCATCGACTACATCATTCCCAAGGAAGGCGCGGCGCTGTGGTTCGACATGATGGCGATTCCCGCCGATGCACCGAACCCCGACAACGCCCATGCCTTCATCAACTTCATCCTCGAGCCCGAGGTCGCGGCTGCGATCACCGAGTATGTGGTCTACGCCAACCCCAACATCGCTGCTAACGAGTATCTCGACCCCGACATCCTCAACGATCCGGCCATCTACCCGGACCAGGAGGTGATGGACAACCTCTACGTGGCCGAGGAGAAGCCGCTGGCCGTGCAGCGGGTGCGTACCCGTGTATGGAACCGGGTCAAATCCGGCATGTGAGGCTTCATGCCGGCCCTTCGGGGCCGGCGGGTTCTTGTCTGGCTAGAGGAGACGCTGCGATGCCGCAGACCCAGACACACACATCGGAGCCCGTGCAGCGAGCCACCGAGAGAGCGGCCGAAAGCGCTGCCGTGCCGGGCAAGCCGCGACCGATAAGGGAAGAGGGGCTGATGGAGATCCGTCGTGTCAGCAAGCGCTTCGACGGCGTGCTGGCGGTGGACGACGTCAGCCTGTCGATCCGCCGCGGCGAGATCTTCGCGCTGCTGGGCGGTTCGGGCTCGGGCAAGTCGACGCTGCTGCGCATGCTGGCCGGCTTCGAGAAGCCCAGCGAAGGGCAGGTCGTGCTCGACGGCGAGGACATCACCGCCATGCCGCCCTATGAGCGGCCGATCAACATGATGTTCCAGTCCTATGCGCTGTTCCCGCACATGACGGTGGCGCAGAACATTGCCTTCGGTCTCAAGCAGGACAAGCTGCCGCGGCGTGAGATCGAGGAGCGTGTGGCCGAGATGCTCAAGCTGGTGCACATGGAGGCCTACGCCCGGCGCAAGCCGCACCAGCTTTCCGGCGGCCAGCGTCAGCGCGTGGCGCTGGCACGCTCGCTGGCCAAGCGGCCCAAGCTGCTGCTGCTCGACGAGCCCATGGGGGCGCTGGACAAGAAGCTGCGTACCGAGATGCAGCTCGAGGTGGTGCAGATCCTGGAGCGGGTCGGCGTGACCTGCATCATGGTCACCCATGATCAGGAGGAGGCCATGACCATGGCCGACCGGGTAGCGATCATGTCGGATGGCTGGATCGCCCAGGTGGGCACGCCAGTGGACGTCTACGAGAGCCCGGCCAACCGCATGGTGGCGGAGTTCGTCGGTTCGGTGAACCTGTTCGAGGGTGACATCGTGGTCGACGAGGTCGATCACTGCGTGATCGAAAGCCCGGCCCTGGGCCGCCCGATCCGTATCGGCCATGGGGTCAGTACCCAGGCCGACGAGCGTCGGGTATGGGTCGCGCTGCGTCCGGAGAAGACAGGTCTCACTCGCGAGCGACCGCCGGGCGAGTGCAACTGGGAGGCCGGGGTGGTCGAGGACATTGCCTACCTGGGCGGCCTGTCGGTCTACTTCGTGCGGCTCGAGAGCGGTCAGCTGATCAAGGCCAGCATGGCCAATACCGAGCGCCGCGGCGACAGGCCGCGCTGGGACGAGCCGGTCTTCGTGTACTGGGACGAGCATAGCGCCGTCATCCTGCACGACTGAGCCATTGCCGGAGCCAGGGGAAAACTCATGACCAACCGTATCGTTCGACTGCGACGGTGGCTCAAGCCCGGTCGCGGCTGGGTCATCGCCGTGCCGCTGCTGTGGCTCACGCTGTTCTTTCTGCTGCCGTTTGGCATCGTGCTCAAGATCAGCCTCTCCGAGGCCGCCATTGCGGTACCGCCCTTCAGCCCCATCTTCGACTATGCCCACGAAACGCTGAACGTGGTCGTCACCTTCAGCAACTATCTCTTCCTGGCCACAGACTCGCTGTACGTCGCGGCCTACTGGGGCTCGGTCAAGATCGCGCTGCTGGCCACCGTACTCTGTCTGCTGCTCGGCTATCCCATGGCCTATGCCATGGCCCGGGCGCCGATCCATTGGCAGCTGGTGCTGCTGCTGCTGGTGATGCTGCCCTCCTGGACCTCGTTTCTGATTCGCGTCTACGCCTGGATGGGCATCCTCAGCAACAACGGCCTGATCAACAACCTGCTGATCTGGGTGGGGTTGATCGACTCGCCGATTCGCATGCTCAACACCAACTTTGCGGTGATATTGGGCATCGTCTATGCCTACCTGCCCTTCATGGTGCTGCCGCTTTACGCCAATCTGACGCGTCTGGATGGCTCGCTGCTGGAAGCGGCATCGGACCTCGGTTCGCGTAAGTTCAACACCTTCCTGAAGGTGACCCTGCCACTATCGAAGGGCGGCATCATCGCCGGCTCGATGCTGGTATTCATCCCGGCGGTGGGGGAGTACGTGATACCGGAGCTGCTGGGCGGCCCCAACACGGTGATGATCGGCAAGGTGCTGTGGGAGGAGTTCTTCCACAACCGCGACTGGCCGGTGGCCTCGGCGCTGGCGATGGTGATGCTGGCGATCCTGATCGTGCCCATCGCCCTGTTCCATCGCTATCAGTCCCGTGAGCTTCAGGAGTGATGACCATGCGCAAGCCATCCTTCACTACCGTGATGCTGATCTTCGGCCTGCTGTTTCTCTATCTACCGATGGTGGTGCTGGTCATCTACTCGTTCAACGCGTCACGCCTGGTGACGGTGTGGGCAGGGTTCTCGACCCGCTGGTACCTGGAGCTGTTTCGCGACCAGCAGATCTTCTCGGCGGTATGGACCAGCCTGCGCATCGCCTTCTTCTCGGCTTCCATGGCGGTGTGCCTGGGCACCCTGGCCGCCTTCGTGATGGTGCGCTTCACCCGCTTTCGCGGCAAGACGGCGCTTTCCAGCATGGTCACCGCACCGCTGGTGATGCCCGAGGTGATCACCGGCCTGTCTCTGCTGCTGCTGTTCGTGCACATGGCGCAGACCATCGGCTGGCCGGCGGATCGCGGCATGGTCACCATCTGGATCGCCCACACCACCTTCTGCAGTGCCTACGTGGCGGTGGTGGTGGCGTCGCGCCTGCGTGAGCTGGACCTCTCCATCGAGGAGGCCGCCATGGACCTCGGCTCGCGGCCGGTGCGTACCTTCTTTCAGATCACGCTGCCGATGATCGCGCCGGCCGTGGCGGCGGGCTGGCTGCTGGCCTTCACCCTGTCGCTGGACGATCTGGTGATCGCCAGTTTCGTTTCCGGCCCCGGTGCCACCACGCTGCCAATGGTGGTGTTCTCCTCGGTGCGCCTCGGCGTCTCGCCGAAGATCAACGCCCTGGCCACGCTGATTATCCTGGCGGTATCGCTGGCCACCTTCATCACCTGGTACCTGATGCGGCGCAGCGAGGCCAAGCGCAGGCAGGCGATGCTGCAGGATATGACCACCGGTAGGTGATATTTCTCTCTTAGTGTGAGGTAGTTATGTCGAGCAGTGCCAACGCCGAGCATGTGGCGTCCTACTATGCCGCCACGGCCAACCCTGCGCCCGAGCGCCCTGCACTCGAAGGCGACATCGAGTGCGACGTGTGCGTGGTGGGGGCGGGCTTCACCGGGATCTCCTCGGCGCTGCATCTTGCCGAGCAGAGGCACGCAGTGGTGGTGCTCGAAGCCGCCCGGGTCGGCTTCGGCGCCTCGGGGCGTAACGGCGGCCAGATCGTCAACAGCTACAGCCGCGACATGGACGTGATCGAGGCCAAGTACGGCACCGAGACCGCCCGTGCCCTGGGTGACATGGCCTTCGAGGGCAATCGCATCATTCGCGAGCGTATCCGTCAGTACGCCATCGCCTGCGATCTCAAAAACGGCAATCTGTTCGCCGCCTGCAACAGCAAGCAGCTCGAGGGGCTACGCGAGCACAAGGCGCTGTGGGAGCGGTTCGGCAACCACGAGCTCGAGTTGCTGGAAGGCGAGGCCTACAAGCGTGAGGTCGGCAGCGAGCGCTACACCGGTGCCCTGGTGGACCACTCCGGCGGCCACCTGCACCCGCTCAACCTGGTGCTGGGCCAGGCAGCCGCCTTCGAGTCGCTGGGCGGCGTCATTCACGAACGCACCCCGGTAACCGGGGTGCGTCACGGCGAGATGGTGACGCTGACCACCCCGCGCGGCAGCATACGCGCCCGGCGTGTAGTGATGGCCGGTAACGCCTACCTGCAAGGGGTGCTGCCGGAACTGGAGAGCAAGTCGATGCCCTGCGGCACCCAGATCGTCACCACCGAGCCGTTGCCGGAAGCGCTGCGCCGTGAGCTGATTCCCAACGACATGGCGGTGGAGGACTGCAACTACCTGCTCGACTACTACCGCTTCACCGCCGACGGCCGCCTGCTCTACGGCGGCGGGGTCAACTACGGCGGGCAGGACCCGGCGGACATCGCCGCGGTGATCCGACCCAAGATGCTCAAAACCTTTCCTCAGCTTGCCGATGTGCGCATCGACTTCGCCTGGAGCGGCAACTTTTTGATGACGTTGAATCGCCTGCCTCAGTTCGGTCGGCTCAACGACAATGTCTACTACGCTCAGGGCTACTCGGGCCATGGGGTAACCTGCTCGCACCTGGCGGGTCGGCTGATCGCCGAGGTGATGCGCGGCGACAGCGGGCGTTTCGATGCCTTCGCCGGCCTGCCTCACTTGCCATTCCCCGGCGGGCGGCTGCTGCGGGTGCCGCTCTCGGCGCTGGGGGCCTGGTACTACGCGACGCGGGACCGGCTCGGCTGGTGAATGTCGCCAAGGACTGACACTGGGACAAAAAAAGTGAAAGCCGCTGCGCTACGCTTATCGACTTTTCTCGACGCCGTATACTGAAGTTATCCCACGGGCGGCATGGAATCGCCGCCCTGCGTCTCTCCTCCACATCGTATCTAGCCGAGCCTTGTCAGCCCGGGGCGCATCGCGTCCCGCAGGAGGAGTGTCATGAATAAATCGATCGTGATCGGAACCACGCTGAGCGTGCTCGGCCTGGGTGGTTTGGCCCTGGGTGCGTGGCAGGTGCAGCAGGAACAGGAGCCGCAGGAGCGCGGCCCCCAGTTCGCCGAGGTCGTGGCGATACAGCCGGTGACGCGCAGCGTCGAGACCCCCCGTGAGGTATGCGAGGACGTGGTGGTACACCAGCAGGCACAGGCGCCCAGCCGCGATCCGCATCGTATCGCCGGCACCGCGGCGGGGGCCGTGGTGGGTGGCCTGCTCGGCAATCAGGTCGGCGGTGGCAGTGGCAAGACCCTGGCCACCGTGGCGGGTGCGGTCGGTGGCGGCTACGCCGGGCGCGAGATTCAGGGGCGTATCGAGGCCAACCAGACCCAGACCTACACCACTACGCAGCGACAGTGCCATACCGTCATGGACAGCTCCGAGGAGACCGTCGGTTACGACGTGACCTGGCGCCACGGTGAGTTGACCGAGGTGTCGCGGCTGGATCACCGGCCCCAGGGCAACCGCGTGCTGCTCGACGAGGGCCAGCCGCGCTGGGACCTGCCGCTGGCCAGCGCGGACGGTTGATTCTTTTCGTTATCTTTCCTGCATTGCCCCGGCTCGGGCCGGGGCGCCGTTTGGCGGCTTGCCGTCTCTCCCGGTCAGGCCTGCTGCGTCAAACGTGACGCAGGTACCAGGCGTATTCCAGCTGGCTCACCTCCTGCATGGCCTGTTCGCGCTCGGCCCGACGGTTGGCCAGGAAGACGTGGACGAAGTTGGCGCCCAAGGCGGCCTTGAGTGGTTCGCTCGCCTCGAGCAGGTCGAGCGCCTGCTGCCAGCTGTTGGTCAGCGTGGGCTCGAACTGTTCGTAGGCGTTGCCTTCCACCGGGGCGGGCGGCGTCAGCTGACGGTCGATGCCGTAGTCGATGCCGGCTAGCAGTACCGCCATCAGCAGGTAGGGGTTGACGTCGGCGCCGGCGACGCGATGCTCGATGCGTCTGGCGTCGTTGCAGCCGGAGGGAATGCGCAGGGCCACCGAGCGGTTGTCGAAGCCCCAGGTCGGGGTCATGGGCACGTAGAGCCCTGGCTGGAAACGCCGGAACGAGTTGAGGTTGGGGGCGCAGATCGCCATGCTGGCCGGCATCAGTTCGAGTAGTCCGGCGATGGCCCGGTGCAGCGTTTCGCTGCCCAGCGGGTCGCCGTTTTCGGCGGCGAAGACGTTGCGCCCATGGGCATCCAGCAGGCTGAGATGCACGTGGGTGCCGTTGCCGGCCTCGAGGCCGTAGGGCTTGGCCATGAAGGTGGCCTCGAAGCCGTGATTGAGTGCCACCCCCTTGATCAGCCGCTTGAGCAGCACGGCGCTGTCGCAGGCTTTGAGCGCATCGTCGCAGTGGCCGAGGGTGATCTCGAACTGACCCGGCGCACACTCCTTGAGCGTGGTGTCCAGCGGCAGGCCCTGGCATTCGGCGGCCTGGCGCACGTCGTCGAGAAAGTCGGCGTACTCGTCGAGTTCCCCGATGGAGTAGAGCTGACTCTGGGTGGCGCGTTCGCCGCTGCGGGGCGAGCGTGGCGGCTGGATCCGCCCTTCGGCGGTGCGCTCTCTGTCCAGCAGGTAGAACTCCATTTCCACCGCGGCTACCGGTGCCAGGCCACGCTCTCTCAGCCGCTCCAACTGACGTGACAGCACCTGGCGCGGGTCGGCGAAGAAGGGGCTCTCATCGCGCTCGATCATGGTCATCAGCAGCTGCGCCTGGCGCCCGCCGCGCAGCCACGGGGTCGGCATCAGCGTTCCCGCCACCGGCTGGCAGACTCGGTCGCTGTCGCCGATGGCGAGGCCCAGGCCGGTGGCCTCGATGGTATGGCCGTTGATGTCCAGCGCGAAGACCGAGGCCGGCAGGTTGATACCCTGATGGAACACCTTGTCGAGATTCTCTCGGGGGATACGCTTGCCGCGCATCACGCCGTTGAGGTCGCTGATCAGCAGATCGATGCTGTCGATGTCGGGGTGACTGGCTAGGAACTCGCGGGCCTGATCTGCACTTGGCGACGGCATGGCAGCACCTGTTGTGTGTTGAGTTGTCCGGTTTTGCTCTATCTTTCGATGCTGTGTCGTTGTTGTCAAATCCTTTACGCTTGTGTTCGGCTGGAGATAACGGTTATTAGCTTTTCCACTAGGGTTTGCTTGGGTTTCTTCCGAAGATTTTGCTGGCGGGGTGGATTTTTACTCCAGCTTGGTGGAAAGTTTAATCAACACTCTTGGTTTTTCATCGTCTGATTCGAGGAGGCTGTCATGCCGAGCCGTCCCTTGGTGGGGGTCATCGCCTGTCGTCGCGATGTCGAAGGGCATCCCGCCCATGTGGTGACCGACAAGTACCTGAGTGCGCTGCGCGCATACGGCATGGCGCCGGTAGTGCTGCCGGTGTGGCAGGACGCTGTCGACGGCGATCTGCTCGGCCACTTGGATGGCTTGCTGCTCACCGGCAGCTACTCCAACGTCGAGCCCGCGCGCTATGGCGCCAAGCGGGCGCCGGAAAACACCCACGACGACCTGCATCGCGACGCCGCCGCCCTGGCCTGGATACCCGCCGCCGTGGCGCGGGGCCTGCCGCTGCTGGGCATCTGTCGAGGATTTCAGGAGATCAACGTGGCCTATGGCGGCACTCTGCATCAGGCGGTGCAGAACGTGCCCGGCCTTGCCGACCACCGCGAGCCGGAAGCCGACTACGCCACTCGCTACGCACCGGCCCACGACATCGAGATCGTGCCTGGCGGCCGCCTGGCAGCGCTGCATCCCGAGCCCCATGCGCGGGTCAATTCACTGCACCAGCAGGGCATCGATCTTCTGGGCAGCGGGCTTGCCGTGGAGGCCCGTGCACCGGACGGCCTGATCGAAGCGGTGTCGGTGGCCGCAGCGCCGGGGTTCGCCCTGGCCGTACAGTGGCATCCCGAATGGCAGCCGCGGGAGCATCCGCTGTACGACGCCCTGTTCAAGGGCTTCGCCGCCGCCTGTCGCGAGCACTGCGGCGAGCGCTCACTGGCACTGACGAGCTGATCGGGGGCGCCATGCATACCGAGACCTACCGCCAGTTGGATCGGGACCACCACCTGCACCCCTTCACCGACTTCAAGGCGCTGGGCGAGGAGGGCAGCCGTATCGTCACCCACGCCGAGGGTGTTTATATCCATGACAGCGAGGGCAACCGCATCCTCGACGCCATGGCCGGGCTGTGGTGTGTCAATCTGGGCTACGGCCGCGAGGAGCTGGTCGCGGCGGCCACCGCGCAGCTGCGTGAGCTGCCTTACTACAACAACTTCTTCAAGAGCACTCATCCGCCGGCGGTGAAGCTGGCCGAGATGCTGTGCCGGTTGGCGCCGGCGCACATGAACCGGGTGTTCTTCACCGGCTCGGGCTCCGAGGCCAACGACACGGTATTGCGCATGGTACGCCGCTACTGGGCGCTGGAAGGCAAGCCCGACAAGCAATGGGTCATCGCCCGCGAGAACGCCTACCACGGCTCCACCGTAGCCGGCCTGAGCCTCGGCGGCATGGCGCCGATGCATGCCCAGGGCGGCCCCCTGGTACCCAAGATCGCCCATGTGCGGCAGCCCTATTGGTTTGGTGAGGGGCGCGATACCAGCCCGGAAGCGTTCGGCCGCGAGTGCGCCGCGGCCCTGGAGGCGAAGATTCTGGAGCTCGGCGAGGAGAACGTCGCCGCCTTCATCGCCGAGCCGGTGCAGGGCGCGGGTGGCGCCATCATCCCGCCGCAAAGCTACTGGCCGGCCGTCAAGGAGGTGCTGGCCAGGTACGACATCCTGCTGGTAGTGGACGAGGTGATCTGCGGCTTCGGCCGGCTGGGGGAGTGGTTCGCCAGCATCCACTACGATTTGCAGCCCGATCTGATGCCCATCGCCAAGGGGCTCTCGTCCGGCTACCTGCCGATCGGCGGCGTGCTGGTGGGCGACCGCGTCGCCGAGACCCTGATCGAGCGCGGCGGCGAGTTCTTCCACGGTTTCACCTACTCGGGGCATCCGGTGTGCGCTGCCGTGGCGCTGAAGAATCTCGAGCTGATGCAGGCCGAGGGCATCGTCGAGCGGGTGCGTGACGACGTGGGCCCCTATCTCGCCGAGCGCTGGGCCACCCTGGCCGATCACCCCCTGGTGGGCGAGGTGCGTTCGCTGGGGTTGATCGGTGCGCTGGAGCTGATCGACCCGGCCACCGGCGAGCGTTTTCCCAAGTCGCTCGCTGCCGGCACCCTGTGTCGTGACATCTGCTTCGACCTTGGCCTGGTGATGCGCTCGGTGGGTGATACGATGATCATTTCACCGCCGCTGGTCATTACCCGCGCCGAGATCGATGAGCTGGTGGGCCTGGCCAGGGAAGCGCTGGATGAGACCGCGCGGCGGCTGGCCGCACGCGAACAGGCGGATCATCCAGCCATCATGATCCAGCCATCAATAGAGGAGTCCCGATCGTGAGCCGTACGCCAACCCCCCGCACCCTGGCCGACTGGCAGGCCCGGGCTGCCGAGCTTTCTTTCGAGGCCCGCGCCTTTATCGACGACAGCTTCGTCGCTGCCGAGAGTGGCGCCACCTTCGAGTCGCGCAATCC